>JAEDOJ010000035.1 GCA_016302015.1 Oscillospiraceae bacterium
GCCACTTCTTGACGACCTTCTTCTGCATCTTGTACAGGCAGACGTCAATGTGGGTATCGAAGTCTTCGTACTTCTCGGCAAATTTCTCCGCAAAATCACGGCGGGCAGCGGTGAGCCGCTCCTCCCGGATGTTCTTGTCATCGGTGTCCAGGGCATACTCGATCTGATCCATGCCGTAGGCGCACAGGTCGTCCAGCAGATCGTGGTTCACAGCGGCCTTCTCAAAGGTGAACTTGGGCTTGCCGATGGTGGCGACGATCTCGTTGATGAACTTGACCACTTCCATGTTGGTCTCGTGAGCCAGACGGATGCATTCCAGAACGATGGCTTCGGGAGCCTCCTTGGCTTCCGTCTCGATCTGCACCACCTTCTCAAAGGTGGAGGAGATGCAGACGAAGCAGTCAGCGGCGTTGCGCTGGTCAGCGGAGGGGTTGACCACATATTCGCCGTTCACATAGGCCACGTTGGTGGTGGAGATAGGGCCGTTCCAGGGGACATCGGAGCAGGCAACGCTGATGGACGCGCCCAGAGAAGCAACGATCTCCACGGGGTTGTCATAGTCGTTGGCCAGGACGGTGCAGGTGACCACCACGTCGTTCCGAAGCTCGTCGTCGAACAGGGGACGCATGGGACGGTCGATGATACGGCTGTTCAGGATGCCCCGCTCGGAGGGCTTGCCCTCCCGGCGGTTGAAGCTGCCGGGGATGCGGCCTACGGAGTACATTCTCTCCTCAAACTCAATGGTCAGGGGGAAGTAGTCGATGCCGGCCTTGGGCTCCGGGGAGCAGGTGACGGTGACCAGCACGGTGGTATCGCCGTAACGGCAGATGCACTCCGCATCCGCCAGCTCTGCAACCTTACCGGTCTCCACAGTAAAGGCGCGGCCGCCGATCATGGTCTCAAACACATGATGCTTGGGGTACTGTTTTCTGGTAATCATGAATAAACCTCCTAAAATGTTGATTCCGCGGGAGGTTTAGCACTTGAAGATATTTCTCTCCCGGAGGAACATCTTCAACTGCTAAACGGCACTCCCGGGGCTGAGAAAAATGGGCGACCGAGGGGCCGCCCATATGGGAAACGTATTACTTACGGATGCCCAGTCTCGCAATGATGGAACGATAGCGGTTGATGTCCTTCTTTGCCAGATAGTCCAGCAGGCTGCGGCGCTTACCGACCATCATGAGCAGGCCGCGACGGGAATGGTTGTCGTGCTTGTGCTCACGCAGATGCTCGGTCAGCTCGTTGATACGGGCAGTCAGGATAGCGATCTGAACTTCGGGAGAACCGGTGTCGCCCTCATGGGTTGCGTACTCTGCAATGATAGCAGCTTTCTTGTCCTTCAGGATCATGGTAATTTCCACCTTTCAAAATATTCTCCGGCAGCTAAGCTTGGGATGGCGGAATGCTGCATTTGCAGCGGTCTCCCGAAACTGAGTCTGCGGATATGCCGGCCGAGTCGCCAGCCTTTTTATAGTAGCACAAAACCGGCAGAATGTAAAGATAATTTTTCTCAAAAAATCAGGATTTTTCTGATTTTTACCCAACGAAGAAATTTAACGCCGTAATGCCCAGGGTGCAGACCAGGGTGACCACAAGCCCGGCGATGAGAACCCCCAGCAGGATGACGGGAATGGCGGTTTTCAGCCGCATTTCCATGAGGGCGGCGACCAGAGCGCCGGTCCAGGCACCGGTGCCGGGGAGGGGAATCGCAACCAGCAGGCAGAGACCTACGGTTTCGGATTTTCGCACCTTGCCGCTCTTTTTGGCGGCTTTTGCCTCAAATTTTTCCGCAATGGGCTTCAGCTTGGGGTAGCGCTTCATCCAGTTGAACACCTTCCGCACAAAGAGAAGAATCAGCGGCACAGGCAGCATATTCCCGATGACCGAAAGGCCGTAGCACAGCCATGGGTCCAGCTCCCGGGCGATGCCGTAGGGGATGGCGCCCCGAAGCTCAATCACGGGGACCATGGATATGAAGAACGTAAAGAGCAGCCGCTTTAACATTGGTCAACCTCACTGAGATATTCTTCCGATTTGACGTGAACTTTATACGGACGATAGAAAAACCTTTTATGATTGTAGCACAAAGATTTCAAAAAGACAAGAAAAATTCGAAAACCCGGCGGGAAAAGCTGAACGGCGCTGCCTCAAGAGACAGCGCCGTTGGCGGCGGGAGTTATTCGTATTCCTTCAAAAGCTCCGGTTCACTTCCGTCCAGACAGTATACCGCTTCCGTGTCATGATCCAGACAGTCGAAGCTGGGTTCCTCCGCCTGATAAAACACGCAGGTTCCGCAGGAGGAGGAGATTTTTCGGGGTACCGGAGCCATTCTGGCGCTCAGCCCCTTGCGAGTCAGGGTACGATGGGTCATCAGAGCCGCCAGATGGGTATGAAAGGTGGCTAAATACTGTTTCATTTCTTTGTCAGAGTCAGAGAATATTCCTCGTCCTCCAGCTCCTTCACGGAAACGGCATAGCCCGCTTTCTTGGCAAACCGTGTGACATTCTGCACGGCGGTGTCGTTATCCACCAGTACCTCCAGCGTGGCCGGATGATCCTTTTCAATGGCGCGCTGGGTCTGGATCACCGGCAGGGGGCAGGAAAGACCTCTTGCGTCAACCATATCAGTTCTCCTTCTTCAGATGGGTCAGAGAGATGATCAGGATGAAGACCAGGCAGGCGATGGTGGCGATGGGGCCGTTGACGCCGGTGCCGTCGGCGGAGGAAGCGGTCTTCAGGGTGTGAGCGGCGGCTGCGCCGGCGACCATGCCCAGAACAGTGATGGCGCTGTCGGTGTTGCCTTCGCCGGCCAGGATCAGCTGACGGAGAGGACAGCCGCCCAGCAGAGCGCAGCCCCAGCCAACGACGGTCATGCCCAGCAGATTCCACAGCCATTCGGTGTGGGCGATGGGCTGGCCTTCAAAGCCGAAGTTCAGGGTGCCGTTGATGGCGTTGCCCACGAGGACTGCCACGATGATGCAGACGAAGCCGGCCAGCAGGCCGAATTCCTTGAACATGACGGCGTCACGGATGCCGCCGACCATGCAAAGACGGCTCTTCTGGGCCAGAGCGCCCACCACCAGACCGATGCCCAGAGCAACCAGCAGGGGAGCGTGCATGGAGCCGGGGCCCTCTTCGGAAACCGCAAAGAAGGTGACGCCCACAAGGGTAAGTACAAAGCCGAAGGTCAGCATCACGGGGAAGGTGAGACCCTCTGCCATGGACTGCTTATAAGCACGACCCAGAGAGAAGCCCTTCTTCAGGAAGAAGATGCCGATGAGGATGCCCAGAACGAAGCCTACCAGACCGATGATGGCGTTCAGGTCGCCGCCGCCGATGCGGATGACCATACGCAGGGGGCAGCCCAGGAAGACCAGAGCGCCCACCATAACCGCTGCGCCCAGGGTGAAGCGGATGATGGGGGAGGAACCGCCCTTGGGCTTGAATTCCTTGCCGATGAAGGCCATGATGCAGGCGCCCAGGACAATGCCCAGGATTTCGGGACGGAAGTACTGGACAACACCGGCCTGATGGAGCTTCATGGTACCGGCGATGTCACGGAGGAAGCAGGCGATGCAGAAGCCCATGTTCTTGGGATTGCCCAATGCAGTGAGAACCACCGCGGCAGCGCCGATCAGCAGGCCGCAAAGCATGACCAGCCAATAACGCTTAAAGAAATTCTCTTGGTTTTTCATAAAACATTCTCCTTTTTATGTTTTCCCCAGACGGCTTTGCCGTCTATCTTTCTAAAGTATAACGCTTTTATGAATAGATGTCAAGCCCTCCCTGAAAAATATACTCCGGGAGGACTTGTAACGGTTTTGTGAATCTACTTGCAAAGTGAGAATCGACTGTGCTATAATTAGGTGGAAAGATAGGAAAGGAGCACTGTCATGTTTTTTGAAACAGATCGAGTTGTATATCAGAAGCCTCAGATTTTAGAGACCATTTGCCAACTGCGTTTCCCCTCCATTTTGTCCATCGGTGTGAAGGAGCCTGCGGAATTTCAGGAGCAGATCCGCCGGGACTTTCCCCGGTACTCCCGGAATGTGGAAAAGCTGCCTCCCAAGGTCATCGGCCAGCCCGGGAATATGAAGCTGGAGCAGCAGCCCGACGTGGTGAACTATCAGTTTCTGTCCGCCGACGGCAGGTGGAAGGTGAATTTGACCAACAGCTTTATTTCTCTGGCCACCCCGGCCTACACCCGGTGGGAGACCTTTGCCGCCAAGCTGGATGAGGTGCTGGTAAAGTTCATCGGCGTGTACCAGCCCGCCTATTTTGAGCGGATCGGCCTGCGGTATGTCAACGCCATTTCCCGCCGGGCGCTGGGTCTGGAGGGCACGCCCTTCTCCGACCTGATCGAGCCGGGCTATCTGGGACTGATGGCGGAGGAGGATGTGCAGGAAACCTCCTTCACCCGTACATTGCAGGAGGCGGAGATGAATCTGCCGGGGGGCTGCCGGCTGAAGCTCCACTGCGGCCCGGGCATGGTGAAACGCAACGGCCAGGATGACAAGGAAATCAAGTTTATTCTGGACAACGACTTCTTTATGCTGGGAAAGGTGGAGCTGCCCCATACCACCGCCGCACTGAACACCCTGCATACCCACGCGGATCGCACCTTCCGGGGCGCAATTACCGGAGAGCTGCACGACGCTATGGAGCCGCAGCCTCTGTAAGGAGGAGCTTGTATGCCATATTTTTATTACGGAGTGGACTGGACGTATTTCATTCTGATTCTGCCCACGCTTCTGTTCGCTCTGTGGGCCAGCGCCCATGTAAACAATACCTTTAAAAAGTACAGCAATGTCCGCAACAGCCGGGGCATGACCGGGGCGGAGGCCGCTCAGGCGGTGCTTCGGGCCAACGGCGTCTACGGCGTCCGGGTTGAGCATGTCTCCGGCAATCTCACCGATCATTATGATCCCAAGTCCAATGTGATCCGTCTGTCGGATCAGGTCTACAACACAGCCACGCCTGCCGCCGTGGGAGTCGCCGCTCATGAGGCGGGCCACGCCGTCCAGTACGCCAGAGGGTATGCGCCCATCAAGATTCGGGCAGCCATTGTCAAGGCCACCAATATCGGCTCCATGCTGTCTATGCCGCTGGTGATTCTGGGCATTGTCATGATGTCCATCAGCTCTTTGGCCGCCTTCAGTCAGTTTTTCTACTATGTTGCCCTGTTCGGCGCCCTGTGCTATGGAATGTGTGTGATTTTCCAGTTGGTTACGCTGCCCACGGAGTTCAACGCCAGCCGTCGGGCGGTGACCGCCATTGAAAACTGCGGCCTGCTGACCGTGGAGGAGCAGCGGGGAGCCAGAAAGGTTCTGTCCGCCGCAGCCCTGACCTATGTGGCGGCGCTGGCCACCGCTCTGGCGCAGTTTATCCGATTGCTTTTGATTGTAAGCAGAAGAAGAGATTAACAGCACGACGGGGATCGAAGAGATCCCCGTTTTTTCAATAGGTTGACTTTTGCTCCTGAATGTGCTACAGTTTGCCGGTAGAACTGCGTTTTTCCTGCAAAGGAGGAATTTATATGAAGGATATGTATCAAAAATTAGGCGTCAGCGGGCAGGTCTATGACTTTGGCCAGTCTGTATTGGAGACGCTGAAGGATCGGTTCGCTGATATTGACGCCGTGGCGGAGTATAATCAGGCCAAGGTGATCCACGCAATGCAAAAGAACCGGGTCAATGCCGGCTGCTTTGCGGCCACCACCGGCTACGGCTATGACGATATGGGAAGAGACAATCTGGAGCGGGTTTATGCCGACACCTTCCATACGGAGGCGGCGCTGGTTCGCCCTCAGATCACCTGCGGCACCCATGCTTTGACGGTGGCGCTGTCCGCCAATCTCCTGCCCGGAGACGAGCTGCTCTCTCCCGTGGGCAGACCCTACGACACCCTGGAGGAGGTCATCGGCATCCGTCCCTCCACCTGCTCTTTGATGGAATATGGCGTGACCTACCGTCAGGCAGACCTGAAGGAGGACGGCAGCTTTGACTATGACGCCATCCGGGGGGCGGTGAACGAAAAAACCAAGCTGGCTACCATTCAGCGCAGCAAGGGCTATGCCACCAGACCCACCTTCTCCGTCAAACAGATCGGAGAGCTGATTTCCTTTTTGAAATCCATCAAGCCGGATATTATCTGCATGGTGGATAACTGCTACGGCGAATTTGTGGAAACCATAGAGCCCAGCGACGTGGGGGCGGATATGATCGTGGGCAGTCTGATCAAGAACCCCGGCGGCGGTCTGGCGCCCATCGGCGGCTACATCTGCGGCAGGAAAGACCTGATTCAGCGCTGCGCCTACCGCCTCTCCGCTCCCGGTCTGGGGCAGGAGGTCGGTGCGAACCTGGGCCTGATGCCTTCTCTGTATCAGGGCTTTTTCCTGGCGCCCACCGTGGTTTCCGGCGCGCTGAAGGGGGCAATTTTTGCCGCGAATCTCTACGAACGCATGGGCTTCCGTGTGGTGCCCAACGGCACGGAGTCCCGCCACGACATCATTCAGGCGGTGGAGCTGGGCAGCAGAGAGGGCATGATCGCCTTCTGCAAGGGAATTCAGGCGGCGGCTCCCGTGGACAGCTATGTAGACCCTCTTCCCTGGGCAATGCCCGGCTACGAGGATGAGGTGATTATGGCGGCAGGAGCCTTTGTACAGGGCTCGTCCATTGAACTGTCTGCCGACGGCCCCATCCGTCCTCCCTATGCGGTCTATTTTCAGGGCGGCCTGACCTGGGCTCATGCCAAGCTGGGCATTCTCATGTCCGTGCAGAAAATGGTGGACGCCGGACTGGCGTCCCTGTGACGGCGGGAGGCACGCTATGAAAAAACTGCGTCTCTCTCTGTCCCGGCTCCGGAGGAACCGGTTCAAACGGGAATGGCTGATCCTTGTTTTCTGGGCGTATCTGATCTGGAATGAGCTGGTGGTGCGTTCCACCACCAACAAAGCCTTCTGGACGGACAGCCTGATCCTGATTGTGCTGTTTTCTCTGGTTGCGGCTCTGATTCTGTATACCCTGTGCAGCCTGTTTTCCACGAAGGTCAACCGGATCCTTGAACGAATCGCCGTGGTTGTGCTGTTTCTGTTCTATGCGTCCCAGTTGATCTATTATTACAAATTTCACTGCTTTTATAATGCCTATTCCATGGGCAACGGCGGGCAAATCGTGGAATTCTGGCAGATCATCCTCCACGCCCTCTGGGTGAAGTTTCCCTCCCTCAGCGCATTGACCCTGGGTATGGCGGCGGTTCTGTTTTTCGGCAGCGCTTTTCAGGATTCCGCAATCCCTCGCTGGTATTTTCGGCTGATCTTCCCGGTGCTGGCCTTGGGGGTGCATTTTGGGACGGTTGCGCTTCTGCCCGCCTTCGGCATGGAATCCTCCGTGTCTGCCTACCATGTTTATCACGATACCAACGACCTTCAGCAGGGGACGTACCGGCTGGGCATTTTGCCGGCCTTCCGGCTGGATGTGTTCCGGGGACTGTTTGGCTTTGAGGGCGGACGGCTGACGGAGCCGGAAAAGCCGGAGGATCTGCCCACCGCGCCCACCGAACCTCCCACGGAGGCGGTGACGGAGGCCACGGAGCCTCCTGTGGACACCTCTCCCAATTTGCTGGGCTTTGATTTTGAAGCCATGGCGGAAAGGGAGGAAAACCCCACGGTGGCCCAGCTTCACCGGTATTTCAGTCAGGCGGAGCCTACCAATAAAAACGAAAAAACCGGTCTGTTTGCGGGCTGCAACCTGATCCAGATTACGGCGGAGGGCTTTTCCTACCTTGCCATTGACCCGGAATTGACTCCCACCTTGTATAAGCTGCAGACCCAGGGCTTCAATTTTACCAATTTTTACACCGCCTACTGGGGTGTATCCACCTCCGACGGGGAGTATGTGGCCTTAACCGGCACCATTCCCAAATCGGGAACCTGGAGCATGAGCGACACCCAGGACAAGGCCATGCCCCTGACCATGGCGCAGCAACTGAAGCATCTGGGCTACAGCGCCTATGGCTACCATAACCATTCCTCCACCTACTACCATCGGGATAAATCCCACCCGAATCTGGGCTATATTTTTAAAGCGGTAGGAAGGGGGCTGGAGGTAACCGACCAGTGGCCGGAATCCGACGTGGAGATGATCGATTTGTCCACGGGGGATTATGTAAACCAGGAACCCTTCCATGCCTACTATATGACCGTGTCCGGCCATCTGGAGTACAACTTTGACGGAAATTCCATGGCCTATAAAAACCGGGAGCTGGTAGAGGACCTGCCCTACAGCGAGGCGGTCAAAGCCTATCTGGCCTGTCAGATCGAGCTGGATCGGGCGCTGGAGCTGTTGCTGCAGCGGCTGGAGGAGGCGGGAGTTCTGGAGAACACGGTGATTGTCCTGACGGCTGACCACTACCCCTACGGCCTGACTGTGGAGGAGCAGAGCGAGCTGGCGGGGCACGAGCTGGATACCCGGTTCGAGCTTTATAAAAATGCCTGCTTGATTTATAAGGAAGGCATGGAACCGGAGACGGTGGAGGAGCTGTGCTGCTCCATGGATTTGCTGCCGACCCTGTCCAATCTGTTTGGTCTGGAATTTGATTCCAGATTGTATATGGGTCACGATATTTTCTCCGACGCCCAGCCGCTGGTGGTCTTTGCCGACCGAAGCTGGCTGACGGACTTCGGCTCCTTCTACTCTTTGGACGAGACGGTTTGCAGCTTTGGGGAGACGGAATTGTCTCCGGAGGTCGTGCAGTATTACAATGCCGCCGTGTCAGACAAATTTCTGGTTTCCCAATGGATTCTGGAGGAGGACTATTGGCGAATTCTCTTCGGAGACAATCTGCCTCCGGACGAATAAAAAAACGGCAGCCGGCTCTGCAGAAGAGGCGGCTGCCGCAGTTTGGCAAGGAACGGGAAAAAGCGGAATGTCGGAAGCTGCAACGATCATTTCGCATTCCGATAGGAAATCAAAATATGGCTCGGAGCAAATAAAAGGGAGGCAAGAATCAACGGCAGGGATCTGCTCATAATCCCGCTGAACAGAAACAGAATGGAGGGAATAACAGAAAGCGCCAACGCTCTGAAAACGCTGTTTTTCCGAAAACAAATGAGCCAAATGACACAGTAAAGCGTCACCAATATGGCGTCTGCAATCAGATACAGAGCAAATGCCTCGTCAGACCACCACCCGAACCAGGTTCCGGGGATATTAAAGATCATAAATCCGATGCAGCCGAATCGCCCTGTCTGTTCTATGCCCTCTACAAATTTGTTGTGCCATGGGTTGGCAAAGCCGTCTTTGCACCTCACTGCGAATACAATATTGGGAATCAAAATGACGCCAATAAAAATCAGACCATAAACATTCAACCATTCCATAGGATACCTCCAAAATCTGGGCTGGATCCGGACACAGGGCCTGCTCAATGCTTTCCGGAGCCTGCTGCATTCCCGACCATTTTTTTGAAATCCTCATGTAACAAAGCTTGATCCTCCGGGGAATAGTAAAAATGACCGGAAGTGGTTAATACTTTCACCGTTGTACAGGTGCTGCTTTTGAACAAGTCACAGCTTTTGGGAGAGACCATCTCGTCTTGCAAAGACAGATATACATGGGAGGGGACTGACAATTTCCCCAGAATTTTTCTTGTTTTTCGTATTTCGGCAAACAGCTCAAGATACCGTGAAATCCAACCGAGATATCGTAACATATGCCGGTCGCTTTCTATGCTGTACGCATTTTTTGCCGCAACAGCCCATTGGTCATCCGGCTGAATTTTTCCACGGAAAACGCACCATACCGTTCTGAACAGTCTGCCGGTAACGTGCAGCTTGAACGGAACATTCAAAAGAAACAGCTCTGTGACCGGTTTTTCTATCGCCTCCTGTATGGCAAACAGCGTTCCCATGGAATGCGCGGCGATCATCACACGGTCGTGGGTTTCCAATAAGTTATCAAGGGCATCCCGCACTTGTGCTTTCCATTCGGACATGGACGCCCGGGAAAAATCCTTCACGCTGCCGCCGTGTCCTTTCAGCAGTATGTTGCAGATAGACCAGTCGGAAGGAATAAACGGTAAAAAAGAATTGAAATGGTTCGGCGTTCCCAGAATGCCATGGATCAACAGAACCGCAACACGATTTTGACAGCTCATCAGATTTTCAACTCCTCATTTTGCCAATTGCAAGGGGAAGCTCGCCCTGAAAAGGCAAACATAGTATAAAGGTGGAAATTTCAAGTAAAAGTCGTGGAAAGCTTACCCTA
>JAEDOJ010000255.1 GCA_016302015.1 Oscillospiraceae bacterium
GATGATTCAGGTGCCCATGTTCCATTGCTTCGGCATGGTGCTGTCCATGACCTCCACCATGACCCACGGCGGCACTCTGTGTCCCATGCCCTATTTTTCTCCCAAATCCTCTCTGGCCTGCATCACCCATGAGAAGATCACCTGCTTCAACGGTGTTCCCACCATGTTTATCGCCATGTTCGGCCATGAGGACTTCGGGAAGACCGATTTCTCCCATATGCGTACCGGCATCATGGCCGGGGCCAACTGTCCCGCCGACCTGATGAAGCGGGCCGCGGCGGAAATGAACATGAGGGAGATTCTTTCCGTCTACGGCCAGACCGAGGCCTCCCCCGGCTGCACCATGGGCGAGGTCAACGAAACTCTGGAGCTGCGGACGGAAACCGTGGGCTCTGCCTTCCCCAACGTGGAATGCCGGATCGTAGACCCGGAGACCAACGAGGAGGTGCCCGACGGGGAGAACGGCGAGTTTGTCGCCCGGGGCTTCAACATCATGAAGGGCTACTACAAAATGCCGGAAGCTACCGCTCAGACCATCGACGCCGACGGCTGGCTCCACACCGGCGACCTGTGCTGCCGCACCCCTGAGGGCTACTACAAGGTCACAGGCCGTCTGAAGGACATGATCATCCGGGGCGGCGAGAACATTTATCCCCGTGAAATTGAAGAATTTTATCTGACCAGTCCCAAGGTACGGGACGTTCAGGTGGTGGGCGTAGAGGACGCCCGCTACGGCGAGGAGGCCTGTGCGTGGATCATCCTCCACGACAACGAAACCTCTGACGAGGCGGAGATGAGAGCCTACGGCCTTTCCCACATTGCCCGGCACAAGGTTCCCAGATATTTCATCTTCGTCCGGGACTTTCCCATGAACGCCGCAGGTAAAATTCTGAAATATAAAATGAAGCAGCTTTCCGAGGAACAGCTCGGAATCAAAAAACAGGATGGAACAGGAGAGAAAAAATGAGCAAGAATACTTCAACCCAGCTGCAGGAGATCGCCTTCCGTATCCGTGGGATGCGGGAGATCATGGGCTTCTCTCCTGCGGAGATGGCCGAAAAGACCGAGGTAACTACGGAGAACTATGTTCTCTACGAATCAGGCATGGAAGATATGCCTTTTACCTTTATCCATAAATGCGCCCTGACCTTCGGCATTGAGCTGACCGAGCTGCTGGAGGGCACCAACGCCCGTCTGTCCTCCTACACCGTCACCCGAAAGGGGCAGGGACGGGACACCGCCAGAGAAGACGGCATCATGATCCAGAATCTGGCGCCGAAGTTCAAGAACAAGATTGCGGAGCCTTATTGGGTTCGCTACGAATACTCCGAGGAGCAGCAGGGCAAGCCCATTCCCCTGATCAAGCACTCCGGTCAGGAGTTTGACCTTGTGATGCAGGGCTCCCTGCTGGTGCAGGTGGGCGAGAATCAGGAGCTGCTCCACGAAGGCGACAGCATTTACTACAACAGCTCCACGCCCCACGGCATGATTGCCGTAGGCGGCAGCGACTGCGTGTTCTGCGCCATCGTCCTGCCCGGCGACGACCTGCGGGATACGGACATCCGTCAGAGCACGGCTTCCAAGCATGAGCAGACCCCGCTGCTGTGCAGCAAATATGTGCAGGTGCAGGAGCTGCCCAACGGCGCGCCGGAAAAGGTCACCTTCACCAACACGGAGCATTTCAACTTTGCCTTCGATGTGGTGGACGAGATTGCCGCCAAGTACCCGGACAAGCTGGCCATGGTACATCTGGATCGGGAGAAAACCGAGCGCCGCTTTACGTTCATGGATATCAAGAAGGAGTCCGCCCGTTGCGCAAACTACTTCTCCTCCATCGGCATCAAGAAGGGCGACCGTGTAATGCTGGTGCTGAAGCGGCACTACCAGTTCTGGTTTGCCATGATGGCGCTGCACAAGATCGGCGCGGTCGCCGTCCCCGCCACCTTCCAGCTCAAGAAGCACGACTTTGAATACCGCTACAATTCCGCCCAGATCAAGTGCATTATCTGCACCGCGGACGGTGACACCGCCCAGATCGCCGAGGAAGCCGCTCTGGACTGCCCCTCCGTCACCGAGAAGCTTCTCGTTGGGGGAAGCCGGGAGGGCTGGCGGAATTTTGACGAGGAATACAAG
>JAEDOJ010000256.1 GCA_016302015.1 Oscillospiraceae bacterium
TGTCCACGGTGGAAAGGTCGGTATCCAGCTCGTCCAGATACCGGGAAATGGCCTCCAGATCCCCTTTGGCGGCGTAGGCCTTCATGGTCTGGATGTGGTTGCGGTAGTCGTGCCGCCAGCCCCGGATCTGGTGGTACATATTGTCCACCTCGGCGTAGTGGGTCTCAATCAGCTCCCGCTGGTAGGTTTCAATCTGTTTGTCAATTCGCTTGCTCAGCAGTCCCATAGCGCTACCCCATATGGATGATTGCCCGGTTCACACCCTCGTAAGCCCCTCTGGGCAGGGGAATCACAGAACCGTCATTCAAATAGATATCCGTTTTCGTGACCCGGGTAATTTTGGTCAGATTGACGATGGCAGACCGGCCTACCCGGTGAAAGCGGTCGTCCAGAGATTTTTCCAACTGGCTGAGGGTCATTTTGGAGGTGCAATCGGTGACGGCGTGGACGGTTACATAGTTGCCCTGAACATCGGCGTAACGGATGGTGTAGACGGGGATGCGAACCATTTGACCCGCCGCTTCCAGATTCAGTGTTTTTTCGTCCTTGCGAACCTTGTCCACCGCCCGATCCAGCACGGAAAACAGCTTTTCCTCTTTCACAGGCTTCATGAGATAATGGAGGGCGGCAACCTCGTAGCCCTCGGCAATGTAGTCGGAGTATCCGGTGATAAACACGATTTGCAGGGCCTGGTTGGTTTTCCGCAGCTTCTTAGCCAGCGTCACCCCGTCCATGGCGCCCATCTCGATGTCCAGCAGCAGGATATCAAAGCTGCCCTCGTCCTCGGCACGGAACAGGAAGTTTTCCCCACCGGTAAATTCCGAAAGCCGTACCGCCGCACCGGTCTTGTCCGCCCACCGCTTTACCAGACCGGCAACATAGTCCCGATCCTCCGCCCTGTCGTCACAGATTGCGATTCTGTATGCCATGATCTCACCGCCTTTCTTTTATTATACTCAGCCCCGGCCTGAGATGCAAGACGGAATCCTGTTTTCCGGGGGACGATCCGTGATTGTGCATAATTCACCGGTTACTTTCTTGTCCAAATCGTCTATGGTTCTTTTCTTCTGATATGATATAATAAAAGGAGAACCTTTGGAAATTCGAAAGGATGCGTAGAGATGGATAGAGAAAATGTCTGGAAGCAATACCGTTCTATTTTGCAGGAGGAATTGGCGACGGCTTTTGGCTGCACGGAACCGGTTGCCATTGCCTACGCGGCTGCGGTGGCACGGCAAAAGCTGGGGGCGATGCCGGAGAAAATGGAAATCTCCTGCAGCGGAAATATTATAAAAAATGTAAAAAGCGTCATTGTTCCCAATGCGGACGGGATGCGGGGCATCGAGGTTGCCGCCCTTTTGGGGGCGGTGGGCGGCAAGCCGGAGAAAAAGCTGGCGGTGCTGATCGACATCACAGGAGAAGATATTGACGAAACCAGAAAGCTGTTGGAGAAAAAAATCTGCACGGTTCATGCGCTGCAGGGAGGCTCCAATCTGCATATTATTGTGGATGTGACAGCCGGCGAGCATCAGGCAAAGGTAGAAATTCTGGGCGGGCATACCCACATTGTCTGCATCGAGAAGGACGGAGCGGTGGTGTTTCAGCAGCCCTATGAAGAGGAGGGGCAGACCAGAGACTATGACTGCCTCACCTTTGACGGCATTTTGGACTATGCCATTCACGGCCCGCTGGATGACGAACTGGTGCATCTGCTGCTGCGGCAGGCAGACCTGAACAGAACCATTGCGGAGGAAGGTCTGAAAGGGGAGTACGGTGCGGCGGTGGGCAGAACCCTGCTGGACAGCTACGGCACCGATGTGAAAATCCGGGCGGCGGCCTATGCGGCAGCCGGGTCTGACGCCAGAATGAGCGGCTGCGAGCTGCCGGTGGTCATCAACTCCGGCAGCGGGAATCAGGGAATCACGGTTTCCATGCCTGTTCTCCAATATGCACAGGAGTTGAACGTGAGTCAGGAGCGGCTTTGCCGGGCGCTGGCCTTGAGCAATCTGGTGGCGATTCATCTGAAACGTCTGGTGGGCAGACTGTCCGCCTTCTGCGGCGTGGTCTCCGCAAGCTGCGGCAGCGGCGCCGGAATCACCTTCCTCTACGGCGGCACAAGAGACCAGATT
>JAEDOJ010000257.1 GCA_016302015.1 Oscillospiraceae bacterium
GGAACTACACCATGGTTGGCGCCCTGACTCTGGGCATCAACTCCGGCGCTTACGTTTCCGAGATCATCCGGGGCGGCCTGATGGCGCTGGATCCCGGTCAGGCAGAAGCCGGACGTAGTCTGGGCCTGAACTATGTGGACACCATGCGCTTTATCGTCATTCCCCAGGCCTTTAAGGCCATTCTCCCTGCCCTGGGCAACGAATTCATCATTCTGCTGAAGGACACCTCCCTGATTACCGTCATCGGCGGCAAGGAGCTGGTCTACGCCGCTCAGGCTATCTACGGCAGAACCTACGAGCAAATGTTCCCGCTGATCGGCATTGCCTGCATCTATCTGCTGCTGGTCATGATCTTCAGCTGGCTGCTGAGCATTCTGGAAAGGAGGCTGCGTCAAAGTGATCGACGTTAAAAACTTAAGCAAGTCCTTCGGCGACCATCTGGTGCTGGACGATATTTCCGAGCACATCTATCCCGGCGACAAGGTAGTCATCATCGGCCCCTCCGGCTCCGGTAAGTCCACCTTCCTTCGCAGCCTGAATCTGCTGGAAGAGCCCTCCGCCGGCAGCATCCTCTTCGACGGCGTGGAAATCACCAGCCCCAAGACGGACATCGACAAGGTTCGCCGCCAGATGGGCATGGTGTTCCAGCACTTTAACCTGTTCCCCAACATGACCATCCAGAAGAATATCACCCTGGCTCCTGTCCGCACCGGCCTCATGACCCAGGCCGAGGCCGACGAAAAGGCTATGCAGCTGCTGCGCCGGGTTGGGTTAGAGGAAAAGGCCAACGCTTACCCCAACCAGCTGTCCGGCGGTCAGAAGCAGAGAATCGCCATTGTCCGGGCGCTGGCTATGAATCCCAAGGTCATGCTCTTTGACGAGCCCACCTCCGCTCTCGACCCGGAAATGGTCGGCGAGGTGCTCGCCGTTATGAAGGAGCTGGCTGCAGACGGCATGACCATGGTGGTGGTCACCCACGAGATGGGCTTTGCCCGGGAAGTCGGTAACCGCATCCTCTTCATGGACGGCGGCAAAATCGTGGAGCAGGGCACGCCTGATGCCGTGTTTAATCATCCCCAGAACCCCAGACTGCAGGATTTCCTATCCAAAGTTCTTTAATGAAAAACGCCGGAATTGCGTTCAAACCGCAATTCCGGCGCTCTGTTATTCCAGTACGTGCTCCAACCCCATCTGCAAAATGGTCTTTACATGATCATCCGCCAGGGAATAGAGAATGTTCTTTCCCTCCCGGCGGAACTTGATCAGCTGCATCTGCTTGAGGATCCGCAGCTGATGGGAAATCGCGCTCTGGCTCAAAGCGACCTTGTCCGCAATGTCCGTGACGCACAGCTCCTCCACCGCCAGCAGCGACAGAATGTGCACCCGGGTAGCATCGGCAAAGCCCTTGAAAAGCTCCGCGATATCATCCATCGTTTCTTTTTCCGGAACCGTCTGCACAGGGGCTCCCTCCTTTGCCTGTTTCCTCTATTTTAGCGTAAGCGGAGAAAATATGCAACCATTTCTTTCCGCCTTTTCGCCGGCATAGCCTGCTCCCGGAAACAAAGCCGACAATTTCTATTAACTTTTTCTTAAATGTCTTTGCAAATGAAGAGTTTTGTGTTATAGTATATGGGCATTTATGATCTGATTCTATGCGCATTTTGAAAGAGGCGATACGATTTGAACGAATTATCCCGAATTTCCGTGGTTCTTCCCTCCCTTGACCCCGATGAAAAGCTCATCGCTGTGGTGGATGGATTGCTCCAATACGGCTTTACCGATATCATTCTGGTGAACGACGGCAGCAAGGCCGAAAACCTGCACTATTTCACAGACCTTGCGGCTCAGCATCCTGAAATTTCCCTGCTCCATCATGAGGTTAATAAGGGCAAGGGCGCGGCGCTGAAGAACGCTTTCCGCTATTTCCTTGAAAACCGCCCCGCTGGGCTGGGTGTTGTCACCGTGGACGGCGACAACCAGCACCACCCGGAGGACACGAAGGCCTGCTGCCAGCATATGCTGGAAACCGGCCGGGTCACCCTTGGCTGCCGGGACTTTACGCTGGACCACGTCCCCGCCCGGAGCCGCTTCGGCAACCACACCACCTCCGCCATCTTCAAGCTCTT
>JAEDOJ010000036.1 GCA_016302015.1 Oscillospiraceae bacterium
ATGTACTGTAATCATAGTCCGCATACAGCTTCGGCACAGGGGTTCCCTCCTCCAGCACCAGATTTTCCGGAATCTCCCGGAGAAAACGGGAGGGACGATTCATGGTCGTCCGGCCGTAGAGCATTCGCTGACGGGCGGAGGTGATGGTCAGATGCTCCTTGGCACGGGTGATGGCCACATAGCAAAGTCTCCGCTCCTCTTCCATCTCCTCCCGGTCGCCGATGCAGCGCATTCCGGGGAACAGCCCTTCCTCGCAGCCCACGAGAAATACATTGGGAAATTCCAGACCCTTGGCGGAGTGCATGGTCATCATGACAACGGCATCCGCCTCCTGATCATACTGCTCAATGTCCGTATAGAGGGCAATTTCCTCCAAAAATCCGTTTAGAGTGGGGGTGTCCGTGTTTTCCATATAGGTCAAAATGGAGGATTTTAATTCCCGGATGTTCTCCAGCCGGGTGCGGTTTTCGGGAATGTCCTTCTCCTCCAACATTGCGATATATCCGCTGCGGAGCATGACCTCCTCGTAAAAATCCGGCAGCGGCAGGTTTTCCAGAAGCTCGGCGCAGTCTTCGATCATTGCGGTAAACTTCAGCAGCTTCTGGGCGGAACGCTCCAGCGCAGGGTAATTAAAGGGATCGCTGATGATTTCATACAGAGATTTCCCGGAGGCGACGCTGAGACGCTCCACCGTCTCAATGGTTTTCAGACCGATGCCTCTGGCGGGGGTGTTGATGATTCTCTTCAAGCGCAAATCGTCGGAACGGTTGTTGATGACCCAGAGATAGGCCAGCATGTCCTTGACCTCCGCCCGGTCAAAGAACCGGGTGCCGCCGATGATGCGGTAGCGCACGCCGCTGCGCTTGAAGGCATATTCCAAAGCGTTGGACTGGGCGTTGGTGCGGTAGAGGATGGCAAAATCCTTCAGGCTCCGCCCCTTGGATTCCGAAAGAATCTGATTGGCGACAAAACTGGCCTCGTCGCTTTCATTCAGAGCCTCATAATGCAAAATCTGCTGACCCACGCCGTTCTGTGTCCACAGACGCTTCCCTTTTCTCCCTAAATTATTGGAGATCACCGCGTTGGCGGCGTCCAGAATGGACTGGGTGGAACGGTAGTTCTGCTCAAGGCGGATCACCTTGGCGCCCTTGAACTGCTTTTCAAAGTCCAGAATGTTCTGGATGGTTGCGCCCCGGAAGCGGTAAATGCTCTGGTCGTCGTCACCCACCACGCAGATATTTTCATACCGGCCCGCCAGCAGGGAGGCCAAAAGATATTGGAGATTGTTGGTGTCCTGATATTCGTCAATGAGGACATAGCGGAATTTCCGCTGATAATAATCACGAACCTCCTGAAACTCCTGCAGAAGCTCCACAGTGAGCAGGATGATATCGTCAAAATCCAGAGCGTTTGCACCCTTCAGCCGCCGCTGATATTCGCCGTAGATTTCCGCGATTTTTTTCAGCCGGTAGTCGTCTCCGGTGTCCTTCCCAAAGGCGGCGGGGGCTTTCTGCTGATCCTTGGCCTTGGAGATCAGCCCCAAAACCGCCCTGGGATTGAAGACCTTTTCGTCTAAATTAAAATCCCGAAGAATGTCCTTGATCACCCGCTCGGAATCGGCGGTGTCGTAGATGGTAAAGCTCCGGTCATAGCCAAGACGGTCAATTTCCCGGCGAAGAATCCGGCAGCAGGCGCTGTGGAAGGTCATGGCCCACACACCCTCCGCCTGAGGCCCAAGGAGGTCTTCCAGACGCTGCTTCAGCTCGCTCGCGGCCTTGTTGGTAAAGGTTATGGCGATAATTGACCAGGGATCTGCCGGCTCCAACCGGCACAGCATATCCCCTCGCCAGTTATTTTCCGCCTTGGGCTTTGCCACCGCTTCCTCTAAGAACAGCACATCCTCTTCGGAAATGTCATCGGGAATCTCCTGACTGTCGGAGCCCCGGCCAAAGCGGATCAGGTTGGCAATCCGGTGGATCAGGACGGTGGTTTTTCCGCTCCCCGCCCCGGCCAGCAGCAGCAGCGGGCCCTGGGTGGTCAGCACCGCCTCCAGCTGCTGGTGATTCATATAGGAAAACTGCTGGGCAATATATTCTCTTCTTGCAGCTAAAAATCTCTGTTCAAAATTTCTGTCCATAGCGACTCCTGTTCTCTCGTTCTCGATTTGTTATTGTATAACATTTTTGGCAGAAAGAAAAGGGATAAAACTAACAAAATTTTTAATTTGTATATTTCATTTCTGCGCGAAGTCTGTTATATTGGTATGAAAAAAAGAGGTGAAACCATGATGTCTATTTCAACTTCTGCCCCATGGCTGAATTTTTACGGCGCCATGCCCCACCATATCGACTATCCCCGGCTTACCATCTACCAGATGATTCGCAAAACGGCGGAAACCTATCCCGACCAAATTGCCTACGAATTTATGAACCGGAAGACCACCTACCGGGAGTTTATGAACCGCATTGACCGGGCGGCCAGAGCCCTGTACGCTCTGGGTATCCGGAAGGGCGACAGAGTCACCATCTGTATGCCCAACACGCCTCAGGCGCTGGATTGCTTCTACGCTTTAAATCGCCTTGGAGCGGTCTCCAATATGATTCATCCCCTCTCCGCAAAGGAGGAAATCACGTTCTACCTGAACATCTCCAAAAGTAAGGCGATTCTGACCCTGGACAGATTCTACGGCAAGGTTTTCTCCGCCGGGGAAAAGGCGGAGATCAAGCCCCTGGTGCTGATTGCGAAGCTTCAGGATGAGCTGGGCTTGGCCTTGAAGCTGGGCTTCCAGCTGACGGAGGCCAGAAAATTCCCCAAGCTGCCCAAGGATGATACCTATGTTCTCTGGACGGACGCTCTGAGAAAGCCTGCGGAAAGCATCCCTGAGGATGACGGCGTTTACACCGACTGCGCCAGTATTCTCTATTCCGGAGGAACCACCGGAACCACGAAGGGCATCTGCCTTTCCAGCTACAATTTCAATGCGTTGGCGCTGCAGACCATCGCCGCCAGCGGCTATGACAGCATCAGTAACTGCTCCATGCTGTCCGTAATGCCTGTGTTCCACGGCTTTGGTCTGGGCATTGGCATCCACACGGCGCTGGTAGGGGGCGCAAGGTGCATTCTGGTGCCCAATTTTAACATTAAAGTCTATGCGGAGCTGCTCAAAAAGAAGAAGCCTAACTTCATTCCCGGAGTTCCCACCCTTTTTGAAGCCCTGCTGCGAACCAGGGATCTGGAAAATCTGGATATGTCCTTCCTCATGGGCGTGTTCTCCGGCGGCGATTCCCTGTCCGTGGAGCTGAAGCACAAGGTGGACAGATTCCTGAAGGAGCATCACGCCAAGGTGCAGATTCGTGAGGGCTACGGCACAACGGAGTGCGTTACCGCAAGCTGTCTGACGCCCATTGATTACGCCCGGGACGGCTCCATCGGCGTTCCCTTCCCCGACACCTATTATAAAATTGTCAAGCCCGGTACGGGGGAAGAGGTGGAAGCCGGCGTGGAGGGCGAGATCTGCCTGTCCGGCCCCACGGTGATGATGGGCTATCTGGACAATCCTGAGGAGACGGCGCAGACCCTCCGCCGTCACACCGACGGTCGCATCTGGCTCCACACCGGCGATCTGGGCTTGATGGACAAGGACGGTTTTGTCTATTTCAAGCAGAGAATCAAGCGGATGATCATTACCTCCGGCTACAACGTCTACCCCAGCCAACTGGAAAACATCATTGACGGCCACGAAAAGGTTCTGCTTTCCTGCGTGATCGGCGTGAAAGACCCCTACAAGATGCAAAAGGTCAAGGCTTTTGTGGTTCTGCGGCCGGAATATGCTCCCTCCGAAGCAATCCGTCAGGAGCTGATGGCCTACTGCAGAGAACGGATCGCAAAATATGCCATGCCCTATGAGATTGAATTCCGTGAGGATCTGCCGAAGACGCTGGTAGGCAAGGTCGCCTACCGGGTTCTGGAGGAGGAAGCAGCCAATGATTGAGAAAAAACAACGTGTCTGGGAATTGGACGCCCTTCGGGGCTTCTGCATTCTGGCAATGATTCTGATCCATCTGTTCTTTGACCTGAGCCGCTTCGGCAATATGACCTTCAATCTGCCGGGCTGGTTCGTTTTCCTTCGCACCTACGGCCATGTGCTCTTTGTCCTGATTTCCGGCATCTGTGCGACCTTCAGCTCCAACACCTTCCGCCGGGGCGTGATGGTCTTCGGCGCAGGCCTGCTGGTCTCCTATGTGACCATGTTTATGGATTATATTCTGGACATCACAAATATGCGGATCTGGTTCGGCATCCTTCATATGCTGGGTCTGTGTATGATCCTCTATCCCCTGTTCCGCAAGCTCCCGTGGTGGGTGCAGGGACTGTTCGGCGTGGCGTTTGTGGTTCTGGGCTTCTGGATGCAGACCGTCACGGTGGAGGTTCCCTTCCTCTTCCCCCTTGGCCTGACGAATCCTGCCGTATATCCGGGCAGTGATTTCTTCCCCATCTTCCCCGGTCTGGGCTGGTTCCTCATCGGTTCGGCGCTGGGAAAAACGGTGTACAAAAAGAGACAGTCATTATTGCCAAAGGTCAACGGTGAATTAGGGATTCTCAGATTTTTCCGCTTCTGCGGACGACATTCTCTGGAATTATACCTGCTTCATCAGCCGGTTCTGGTCATCGCCGTGAGCCTGATTTTCGGATAAAAAGGCATCAAATCCTATGGGTTGGGGGATCTTTTTCCTCCAACCCATGATCTTGTGAAAAATTGTGGTAAAATTGTACAAAGCTGGCGATGATTTAACGAATCATTTGGCTGAATTTACAGTTGACTTTTTTCTCCGTTGGAGATATATTATTAAAAAATTTTAAACTACCCGGAAGGAGGACATGACATGAAGACCGCTATGAACCGTAATTCAATGATGACTTCTACTGCGTCTGCTCAGTGCGCAGCTTTTGCCATGTCCATAATTCTAATCGTGATGGGTGCCGTTTCTGTGGTATCCATCATTTTGTTTATTCTGATTTCCGTCGTATTCGTTATTTTTGCTCTTCGACTGTGGGATTCCGGTAAACTATATATTGTCTGAGACGACCTGTACCCTATTTGTATACGTTACCGGCTTCGTCCACCAAGACGAGAGCCGGTTTTTGTATAACCAAGCTCTGATAAATTGAAAGGAGAAAATGAAAATGAAAAAGTATCTCGCATTGGTTCTTGCGCTGGTTATGGTAATCAGCCTCTTCGCTGCCTGCGGCAGTGACACTACCGAGGCTACCGAAGCCACCAAGTCCGACGACAACGGCGATGTTGCCGCCACCGACGACACCCAGGCCGCTCCCGTTTCCGGGGACGCTCTGAAGGTCGGCTTCATCGGCCCCCTCACCGGCGGCGCCGCTGTATACGGAAATGCCGCAAAGAACGGCGCTCAGATCGCTGTGGATGAAATCAACGCCATGGGCGGCCTGCAGATCGACTTCAACCCCCAGGACGATGAGCACGACGCCGAGAAGTCCGTCAACGCCTACAACAACCTGATGGACTGGGGCATGCAGATTCTCTGCGGCTGCGTTACCACCACCCCCGCCGTTGCTGTCTCCGCTGAGTCCAACAACGACCGTGTCTTCACCCTGACTCCCTCCGCTTCCTCCCCCGACGTCACCGCTGACAAGGACAACACCTATCAGATCTGCTTCAACGACCCCAACCAGGGCTCCGCTTCCGCGCAGTACATTGCCGAGCATTTCGCAGACGCTAAGGTCGCTGTCATCTACAACAACGGCGACGCATATTCCACCGGCATCTACAACACCTTCACCATGAAGGCCCAGGAGCTGGGCATGAACGTTGTTTCTGTCTCCACCTGCACCGACGATACCAACGACTTCTCCGTTCAGGTTGCTGACGCAATGAACGCTGAGGCTGACATCGTCTTCCTGCCTATCTACTACACCCCCGCTTCCCTGATCCTGAACCAGGCCAATTCCGTCGGCTACGAGCCCACCTTCTTCGGCGTGGACGGCATGGACGGCATTCTGACGCTGGAAGGCTTCGACACCTCTCTGGCAGAAGGCGTTATGCTGCTGACCCCCTTCGCCGCGGACGCTCAGGACGCTGCAACCCAGAGCTTCGTCAGCACCTATGTTGAGAAGTTCGGCGAGACTCCCAACCAGTTTGCCGCTGACGCCTACGACTGCATCTACGCAATCTATCAGGCCTTCAACGCCACCGGTCTGGACACCTCCGCTTCCACCGAGGACATCTGCGAAGCAATGATCGCTCAGTTCTCCACCATGACCTTCTCCGGCCTCACCGGCGCTGACATGACCTGGACTGACGGCATGGTCGACAAGGCTCCTGCCGCTGTTGTCATCAAGGACGGCGTTTACGTTGACGCAGGCTGATCTTCTGTAAAAATCGATACCGCCCCCCTCGTGGATTTCTGCGAGGGGGTATCCCTCTAATACTAATTTTTGTTGGATAATCCCGTGAAATAAAAATACCATTAAGGGAGGCTCTATATGGCGTTTTTGTCCAATTTTATCAACGGCCTGAGCCTTGGCAGCGTCTATGCGATTATCGCCCTGGGCTATACCATGGTCTACGGTATCGCAAAGATGCTGAACTTTGCTCACGGCGATGTTATCATGGTCGGTGCTTATATATCCTTTGTGAGCATTTATTCTCTCGGAACATCGCCAATTATCGCACTGCTGATTGCCATGTGCGTCTGTACGATTCTGGGCATGGTCATAGAACGGCTGGCCTACCGTCCCCTCCGTGCCGCTCCTTCTCTTGCGGTTCTGATCACCGCCATCGGCGTCAGCTATTTCCTGCAGAATGTTGCCCTCCTGCTCTGGACTGCCAATACGAAGGTTTATCCCTCCATCGTGGAGTTTGAACCCCTGCGTCTGTTCGGGGGCAAGCTGACCATCACCGGAGAAACCATCGTCAGTATCGCGGCCTGCGTGGTGATCATGGTCGGCCTGACCCTGTTTACCGGAAAGACCAAGACCGGCAAGGCCATGCGGGCGGTTGCGGAAAACCGTACCGCCGCTGAGCTGATGGGCATCAGCGTAAACCGCACCATCACCGTCACCTTCGCCATCGGCTCCGCTCTGGCTGCCGTGGCAGGCGTTCTGTACTGCTCCATGTATCCCGTTCTGATTCCCACCACCGGCTCCATCCCCGGCATCAAGGCCTTTACCGCTGCGGTTCTGGGCGGCATCGGCTCCATCCCCGGCACTCTGGTGGGCGGCTTCCTGCTGGGCATCATCGAGATCTTCGGCAAGGCTTACATCAATCAGGAATTGAGCGACGCCATCGTTTTCGGCGTCCTCATCGTCATCCTTCTGGTAAAGCCCAACGGTTTGATGGGCAAGAAGGTCACTGAGAAAGTCTGAGGTGGCTGTCATGCGTTTATGGAAATCGAAAACTTCCCGGCAAAACATCATTACGCTGATCTGCGTCATGATTGTTTTCACCGTTGTTCTGCTTCTGGATAACAACGGCATCCTCAGCCGCAGCCTCAGCGGTCAGCTTGTCCCCATCTGCGTCTATATCATCATGGCCCTGTCCCTGAACCTTACCGTTGGCATTCTGGGCGAGCTGAGCCTGGGCCATGCCGGTTTTATGAGCGTTGGCGCTTTTTCCGGCGTTGTGGCCGTTACCTTTTTGAACCAGTACATCGGTAACCCCATTTTGCTTATGGTTGTTGCCATTCTCATCGGCGGTCTGCTGGCTGCCATCATCGGCTTCCTCATCGGCATTCCCGTCCTGCGTCTGCGGGGCGACTATCTGGCAATTGTGACCCTGGCCTTTGGTGAGATCATCAAAAATATTCTCAACTGTCTCTATGTTACCATTGACGAAGGCGGACTTCACGCCGCTCTGTTCGACGGCAACTCCCTGCCCGGCAAGTTCATCATCAACGGGCCTCAGGGCGCAAAGGTCTCCGAAAGACTGTCCACCTTCGGCCTTGGCTTTGCCATGGTGATCATCGTTCTGATCATCATCATGAATTTCGTCCATTCCAAGGAAGGCCGTGCCATCAAGGCAATCCGGGACAACCCCATTGCCGCGGAATCCGTGGGACTGAATCTGACCACCTATAAGATGAAAGCCTTCGTCCTCTCCGCCGCAATGGCAGGTATGGCCGGCGTTCTCTTTGCCATGAAGTATTCTGCGGTAGAGGCAAAGAAGTTCAACTTCAATACCTCCATCAACGTGCTGGTTATGGTGGTTCTGGGCGGCATGGGCAGCCTCCGTGGCTCCATCATCGCAGCGGTGCTTCTGACCATTTTGCCGGAGCTGCTCCGTGGCTTTGACGACCTGCGTATGCTGATCTACGCCATCGTGCTGATCCTTGTCATGCTGCTGAACTCCAACGCAAAATTCGCTCAGATGCGGATCACCGTAAAGAAAAAAATCACCTCTCTCTTTAAGAGAAAGGAGGCGGCGGCGAAATGAGTGAGAAAAATAAGACAAAAATGGTCAGCGTGCCCAGCACTTCCATCATTCCGGAGCGTGATCTGGGAAGCCAGCCGGTTCTGGACATCCGAAATCTGGGCATCGACTTCGGCGGCCTGACCGCCGTGGACGAATTCACCCTGACCATCGGCAAGACCGAAATCGCAGGTCTCATCGGCCCCAACGGTGCCGGTAAAACCACCATTTTCAACCTGCTGACCAACGTATATCAGGCTACCCGGGGTTCCATCCTCCTGAAAGGCATTGATACCAAAGGGATGACCACCGCTCAGGTCAACCGTATGGGCATCGCCCGCACCTTCCAGAACATCCGTCTCTTCGGCGGGATGTCTGTGATCGACAACGTGAAGGTTGGCCTCCATAACAGCATTCCCTGCTCCATGCTGTCCTCCATCCTCCATCTGCCCGGCTACTACAAGGCGGAAAAGCAGGCAAGAGCCAGATGCCTGGAGCTGCTGGACTTCATGGGCATGGCGGATATGGCGCAGTATCAGGCCGGTTCCCTGCCCTACGGCGCTCAGAGACGGCTGGAGATTGTCCGTGCCCTGGCAACCAATCCCGCCATTATCCTGCTGGATGAGCCTGCCGCCGGCATGAACCCCTCCGAGACAGCGGAGCTGATGGATCATATCCGCCGCATCCGTGACGAATTCCAGATTGCCGTCATGCTGATTGAGCATGACATGAATCTGGTCATGGGTGTCTGCGAGGGCATTGCGGTTGTGAACTACGGCAAAATCATTGCCAAGGGCACGCCGGAGGAAATCGTCAACAACCCCGTGGTGATCGAAGCCTATCTGGGCAAGAAAGGAGCGTCCGCAAATGCTTCTGAAGGTTGATAATATTCATGTTTATTACGGTGCGATTCACGCCATCAAGGGAATTTCCTTTGAGGTCAACGAGGGCGAAACCGTTGCTCTGATCGGCGCCAACGGCGCGGGCAAATCCACCACGCTGAAGACCGTTTCCGGCCTGATGCATCCGAAATCCGGTTCCATCCATTTTATGGATCAGGACATCACCCATACGGAGGCGTACAAGCTGGTCAGCCGTGGCCTGGCTCATGTTCCCGAAGGAAGACATATCTTCCTCCAGATGACCGTGCAGGAGAATCTGGAAATGGGCGCGTATACCAGCAAGGGCGATATTTCCGCAGCCATGGACAATGTTTTCCAGCATTTTCCCAGACTGAAGGAGCGTCGCAAGCAGATCGGCGGCACGCTTTCCGGCGGTGAGCAGCAGATGCTGGCCATGGGCAGAGCAATGATGATTTCGCCGAAGCTACTGATGCTGGACGAGCCCTCCATGGGTCTGGCACCCATTCTGGTGGAGCAGATTTTTGACATTATCAAAGAGCTTCGCAAAGCCGGAACCACCATTCTTCTGGTGGAGCAGAACGCAGGCATGGCGCTGGATATTGCAGACCGTGCTTACGTTTTGGAGACAGGGAAAATCACCCTCTCCGGCACCGGCGCAGAGCTTGCCCAGTCTTCCGAGGTGAAGAAAGCCTACCTTGGCGGCTGATAAAAAACAGGACGCAGCTTCACCGCTGCGTCCTGTTTTACACCGCACCCGTGGCTCCCTCATCAGAGGGAGCCATGGGCTGGTAC
>JAEDOJ010000258.1 GCA_016302015.1 Oscillospiraceae bacterium
TCACCTCTTTCCCCTATCTTAGCATTCAAGGCGGAATGTGTCAACGTTGGACAGAAACGCTTGTCAGAACGGCATGAAAAAACACCCTTTCGGGTGTAGGTGTAATAAAAAAGAAGTAACCCTTGACTGTTTCTTTCATCGAATCAGCCAAGGGTTACTTCATTGAATTCTTGGTATCTAACATCGTTGGTTAGCCTCTCTTTCTACAGAATCAGGCGCCGTTTCCCCTGACAAAAATTGAATCACTTCCGGGTATTGTTTTTTGTTGACAAAAAATATATAGAAACGGAAGAAATCTGGAAGCGAAGCGCCTGTTCGGTTCCCAATTCTTTTAGGAACCTTGATCGATCAGATCATTGGTATCACCTCTTTGTATTTATAAGATATCACGACTTTTCAAAAAAAGCAATATGGGAATTTGTATAAATAGCATGATTTGCTATTGAATAATGTGCCAAACTTCGTTATTTTGCCAAATTTCTCATTGACAGACGACGGGAAGTATAGTATGCTGAATTTGTTGGGGCGGTCGTGAGTCTGTCCCTTTTTTGAAGAAAATCCGTCTTTTTTTCCCGATTTGGCAAGGTATACATGGAAACACAGCAAAATCGCAAAGAAATTGTCTTTCTGCGAATTGACGGTGTCCGCCCCGGATGGTATAATGAATCCCGTAAAAGCAAAACCCTTATGACTGACGGATAAGTGGAGCACCACATGGAGTAAGGGCACATTTCCGTATTGCCGACCGTCTGGGCACACTTTCCCTCACTAGGGATAAGTGCGCCCTTTTTTGTTTTCCATCAAGGAGGTAACACATTGAAAAAAGTTGGTATCGTTATGGGCAGTGACAGCGATCTGCCGATCCTGCGCAAGACCATGGACACGCTTTCCTCTCTCGGCATTCCCTATGAGTGCCACGTGTATTCCGCCCACCGCACCCCCGAGGAAGCTCGGGATTTTGCCGCATCCGCCCGGAGCAACGGCTTCGGCGTGATCATCGCCGCTGCCGGTATGGCTGCCCATCTGGCTGGCGCCATTGCGGCCAACACCACTCTGCCTGTCATCGGCATTCCCTGCAAGTCCACCTGTCTCGACGGCATTGACGCGCTCCTGTCAACGGTTATGATGCCCTCCGGTATCCCAGTTGCTACCGTTGCCATCAACGGAGGCGTGAATGCCGCTTTGTTGTCCGCCCAGATTCTGGCTGTGGAAGACCCGGAGCTGGCCGCCAAACTGGACGCCAAGCGCGCCGCCGATGCCCGGAAGGTCCTGGAAAAGGACGCCGCGCTGCAGGCGGAGCTGAATTCGTAACGTAATCCACCACACTATTTAAGGAGGACACCTGATATGGGCGGTTTCTTCGGGGCCATTTCCCGTAAAAACTGTATTTATGACGTTTTCTTCGGCACGGACTACCATTCCCACCTGGGCACCCGCCGGGCCGGTATGGCATTTTACGACAAGGATCGGGGCTTC
The DNA here is from genome assembly GCA_016302015.1 of Oscillospiraceae bacterium. The sequence continues at coordinate 1,477 of JAEDOJ010000258.1, forward strand.
CAGCGCCAGATCCACAATATTGAGAACACCCCCTTCCGCACAAAATTTGACACCGATCTTGCCAAATTCAGCGGAAACGCCGGCATCGGCAGCATTTCCGACACGGACCCCCAGCCTCTGCTGGTTCGCTCCCATTTAGGGATGTTCGCCATTGCCACGGTGGGCATCATCAACAACGCCGAGGAACTGGTTTCCTCTGCTTTCTCCGGCCCCGGCCATCAGTTCATGGCCATGTCCTCCGGCGATGTCAACACCACCGAGCTGACCGCCGCCCTGATCAACCAGAAGGACAACCTGATTGACGGACTCCGCCACACGCAGGACACCATTGACGGCTCCTGTACCATTCTGCTTCTGATGAAGGACTGCATCATCGCCGCCCGGGATAAGCTGGGCCGTCTGCCGGTTCTCATCGGCAAAAACGAGGACGGCTTCTGCGTCTCCTTCGAATCCTTCGCCTACCACAAGCTGGGCTACGAAGATTACTACGAGCTGGGCCCCGGCGAGATCGTGAAGATTACAGACAGCGGCATCCAGCAGCTGGCGCAACCCGGCAAGAAGATGAAAATCTGTGCCTTCCTGTGGACCTACTACGGCTACCCCAACTCCAACTACGAGGGCAAAAACG
>JAEDOJ010000259.1 GCA_016302015.1 Oscillospiraceae bacterium
TGGACTGGGCGGCGGCGCTGGACGCCCTGGGCATCCGGGAGCTGACCCCCGATGCTCTGCGGCAGACCGCTGGTTTTGTCCTCAAAAATAACGAGGATCTGGATGCCATGGATTTAGATGGGGAGGAGCCTCACACCTGCACCTGCGGCGGCAGCTGCGGAGGGCACCACCATGGCTGAGCCGGCGGTATACTTAGAAAAACTCTCCGCTTTTTCCCGAATCCTGCGCATGGAGGGTCTGACCGTCAGCCCGAAAGAAACGGAGGACGCCAGTCGTCTGTTGATTTCCCTGGGCCTTGAGGACCGGCAGCGGGTGAAAACCGCCCTGCGCACCGTCTACGCCAAATCCCGGGAGGAGCAGATCACCTTTGACCGGGCCTTCGACGGCTTTTTCATCTCCGAGGAGGCCATGCGCCGTCAGGCCAGGGAGCAGATGGAGCGGGAGAAGGAGCTGCAGCAGCACCGGCAGGAAGCGGAGGAGGAACTCCAGCTCAACGGCAAGCCCATGGACTTAAGCGATCAGCAGCGGGAGACCTACGCCGCCATGCCCGAGGAAGCCCGGGAACGGCTCCGGGCCTTTATGGAAAAGTACCGGGGCACCGCCGAGCGGAACCCTCAGCTGTACAGCGAGTTCATCCACTCCGTCTTCGCCAAGACCCTGATGGAGCAGCAGATGCTCATGGAAAACGCGGGGCTGGGCGGGCAGGAAATAGACCCTGAAATCGGCATCCTCTACCGGGATATTTCGGAATTCAAGGACACGGAAATCCCCAGGGCCATCGAGCTGATTCAGACCGTAGCCCGGCAGATTAACGGCGAGCTGTCCGCCCGCCGCCGGGCCGGAGGCCACACGGGGAAGCTGGATTTCCGCAGAACCATCCGCAAGGGAATGGAAACCGGCGGCAGCTTTTACCATCTGCGCTATAAGAAAAAGCGGGCACACCGGAAGCACCTGGTGCTTTTGTGCGATGTGTCCGGCTCCATGGTGCAGTTTTCCGAGTTTGCCCTGCGGTTTATCCAGAGCCTGAATCAGGTGTCCGACAATTCCCGCACCTTCCTGTTTTCGGAAACCATCACGGAAGCGGATGCCTTTCAGCTGCAAAACATGGACCAGTTCCGCACCTTCGTCCGGGACTCCGGCATCTACGGCAAGGGCACCGATCTGGGCACCGCACTGGGGTATCTGTGCACCCGCAAGCCGGCGGTGCTGAATTCGGCGACGACTTTGCTGATCCTGTCGGATACCAAGACCATCGACCAACCCCGGGCCCTGGCGGCCCTAACGGAGGCTAAACGGCAGGCCGGACGGGTGCTGTTCCTGAATCCCATTCCCGAGGGAAAGTGGCAGTATCTCAGAAGCGTGCAGAGCGTGGCGGCGGTGTGCCCCATGGTTTCCTGCAGCACGCTGCGGGAGCTGGCTGCCGCCTGCCGCCGTCTTACGGTGGTGTGAGGAATGCGGCAAATTGGAATTTGGCGCTCCCGCGCCAGTGCGATTGATTCCAATTTCTTGATTTGTTTGCGTAACCTGCAAAGTGTTAGGAATAATATTACAGGACGTTAGCGCCCGCTTGCTGAACTTTCGATAATTATTTAGAAAAAGAGCTGCATTTTGGCGGCTCTTTTCTTGCTTTTATATGAAAAATACACAAAATCTTCCGGTTATTTCTGGCGGATACATTCATGGAAAGTAACGGATTTCTCTGCTATAATGGGTTTGGCGATCCGAAAAGAACTTATCATCAGGATAAGTATAAGGAGGTAAAACACACTATGCTGGACGCATCCTACTACCGCAAAACGGACGAGATCATTTCCCGTTACGTGCGGGATGCCAGATCCCTGATCCCCATTATGCAGGATATTCAGGCGGAATACCGCTACCTGCCGGCGGAGCTTCTGAGCTACGTTGCCAAGGAAATCGGGATCACCGAAGCGAAGGCTTACTCCGTGGCAACCTTCTATGAGAACTTCTCCTTTGAGGCAAAGGGCAAGTACGTCATCAAGGTCTGCGACGGCACCGCCTGCCACGTCCGACACTCCACCCCGGTGCTGGAAGCCCTGTGGAAGGAACTGGGCCTCAGCAAGAAAAAGCACACCACCGACG
>JAEDOJ010000037.1 GCA_016302015.1 Oscillospiraceae bacterium
CGGGTGCCCGCCACCGACCGGGACAGACAGCCTCTGGGGGTGATCCGCATACTCTCCGCCCGCATGGCTTCGGGAATGCCGGGGATGTCCCGGTCAAGAATTTCCCGGGTGGCTTCCGGGGTGACATCCCGCTGAGAGAAGCCGGTGCCGCCGGTGGTCAGCACCAACTGTACCCCCAGAACATCGGCGCAGTATTTCAATTCTCTTTGAATCTCATCCCATTCGTCGGGAACCATGGCCCGGTGACGAATTTCCCACCCGTCCGCCTCCAGCATGGCGCAGAGGGCGGGGCCGCTGGTGTCGATCCGCTCGCCCCGAACGCCCTTGTCGCTGATGGTAATCACTGCCGCAGTATCCTTCATCTTGTTTCCTCCCTTGTATAATCCCCGTGGACGCCGCCGGTCTTGCTGACCAGCCGCAGATCCGAAATCACCATATCCTTTTGTACCGCCTTGCACATATCGTAGACCGTCAGGGCCGCCGTGGCGGCGGCGGTGAGGGCTTCCATTTCCACGCCGGTGCGCCCCTGACAGGACACCGTGGCCTGAATGTCCACACAGCAGAGTTCTTTATCCAAATGAAGAGATAGATCGATGCCGTCCATCAGGATGGGGTGGCACATGGGAATCAGGGTGGAGGTGTGCTTGGCGCCCATAATGCCCCCAATCTGCGCCACCGTGAGAACGTCGCCCTTTTTCATGCCCCCGGACTGGATCAGGTTGAAGGTAGTCTGGTTTACATAAACCCGGGCGGCGGCAACGGCGGTGCGGCGGGTGGGATCTTTTTCCCCCACATTGACCATGCGGGCACGGCCTTCGTCATTAAAATGCGTAAAATCTTCCATGTCAGCCTCCGATTTGATTCATGGTTCTGCCTGCGGGACTGCGTTCCTCAGCGGTCAGGACGCCGTGACAAGCGGGTTTCGCCAAAATTGCGGCCTTCATCGCCTCCCGCATCCCGGCAAAATCCAGACCCTTGATGGGATATTCCCCGGGAGAGTGGAGACAGGGCTTCAGCTTGCCGTCGGCAGTCAGGCGCAGACGGTTACAGGAACCGCAGAAATGGCTGCTCAGGGGGCTGATCAGACCGATGCATCCCTGCCCCTCCGGCAGACGGTACAGCTTCGCAACGCCGCCGTCAGAGGGCTGGGGAACCAGCTCCGGCAGAGCCTCCAAAACGGCGGAGCAGGGCAGCATGGCCTCCTGACCGAACTCCCGGCTGCCCTCCATGGGCATGAATTCAATAAAGCGCACGTCCACGGGATATTGCTCCGTCAGTCGTGCCAGCGCCGGGATCTCCTCCTCGTTAAAACCGCCGATCAAAACCGCATTGATTTTAAGTTTCTCAAAGCCTGCCTTCAGCGCAGCCTCCAGGCCCTTCAGCGCCTGCTCCAAGGTGCCCAGACGGGTGATATGGGCATATTTTTCGGGATTTAAGGTGTCCAGACTGAAATTGATCCGCCGAACCCCGGCCTCCCGCAGCTCCCGCGCAAGGTCAGGCAGGAGAATGCCGTTGGTGGTCAGGCAGACCTCCTCGATGCCCTCCACCGCCGCCACACGGCGGCAGATGGAGCGGATGTTTCGTTTTACCAGCGGCTCTCCCCCGGTGATCCGCACCTTCCGAATGCCCAGAGAGGCGGCGGCCTCTACCGCCCGCACCATTTCCTCCTCGCTGAGCATTTCCTGATGCGACCGCTTGCAAACACCTTCCTCCGGCATACAGTAACGGCAGCGAAGATTGCACAGCTCCGTTACAGACAGGCGCAAATATGTAATTTCTCTGCCGAAACTGTCTAACATCTCAATACCTTCCGAAGGAACAATTGGGGAAGTGGCAGGTCTTGCACAGCTGGCACAGGCCGCCGTCCCCCAGACGGATCAAATCCTCTTTGGTCAGCCGGTCTCCGGCGAAAATCTGAGGCAGGAGTACGTCAAAAATCGTGGTGGGCAGACTGATGGCGGCGCCGGGAACGCCCAGAATCGCCACCTCGCCCAGATAGGCCACCAGGGTCATGTTTCCCGGCTGGGAGGGAACCCCGTGTGTGACGATTTCCGCCCCCAACTGACGGATGGCGGTGGGGGTGAGATCATCCGGGTCCACGGACATTCCGCCGGTGAAGATCAGGAAGTCCGCGCCCTGACACAGATAGCCCTCCGCGGCGGCGGTGATCATGTCCAGATCGTCATCGCAAATGGTTACGCCTAAAATCTCTCCGGGGTAACGGGTCATTTTTGCCCGAACCACCGGCTCAAACTTATCCTGAATCCGCCCGGAATAGACCTCGGAGCCGGTGATGATCACACCGATCTTCCGGTTCTGATAGGGACGCAGCTCCAGGAGCCGGGTCTGACCGCACAGAGCCTCCGCCTCAAGAATCTGGCTTTCCTGGGTGACCAGGGGGACAATCCGCATGGAGGCCAGCCTCGCTCCCGCTTCCACGGGGAAGTGATCCGGCAAAGTCGTGATGGTAATGTCGCCGATGGAGTTGATTTTGGTCAGCAGGTCGGTGTTGACCCGGAACATTCCCCGCCGATCCGCCATGAGCAGAACCTTCCCCTCCGAGGGGTCGGTGTAGTGAGCGCCCTCCACGGGAGCCATGGCGGCCAGACGCAGAGCGCAGTCCTCTTCATGAAGCTCGCCTGCGTTGTCCTCCCAGATAAAAACGGTGCGCTTGCCCAGATCCAGCAGCTTGGGGACATCCTCCTCGGTGATCACATGGCCACGGCGAAAGGCCGCGCCCTTAAATCCGTCCCGCATGGCGGTGATGTCGTGGCAGAGGGTCATGCCCACCGCCTGTTCAACAGCAATTTTTTTCATGGTCTGAACCTCTCAACAGTAGAATTTCTTCCGGGGGCAGGGACAGAGCGACGGTGCTTCCCCGGTGCGCGAGCCAGGTTTCCTTCTCCGTTTCCCACGCCAGACCGGGGACGTCCATGCCCTCCGGTTTCAGGAAGATGGTAAAGGAGAAGGGATTTTCCAATTCCCGGAGAACCTGAAAGCGGTGGAAATTTTCCCCCGGCGTCAGGGAAAGATGATGCATCCGCAGACCGGCATAGGCGCGATCCCCGATGTCCTGCGCGCAGGTCAGCTCCAGGCCCCAGTCGGCGGCGTAGAACCGATGCTCTCCCAGCTTTTTGATGGGAGAAATATTTTTACAGCCGGTGAGAATGGCGGCATTTTTGGTTTCCGGCTGGGCAAAAACAGCCTTTTTCTCCCCAAAAACGTCAATTTTCCCCTGCCCCATCACGGCGACCTTGTCCGACAGACGGTAGACCTCGTCCCGGTCGTGGGAGACCAGCAGGACGGTTTTGTGAAACTGCCGCAGCACCTCCTGCACCTCCCGCTCCAGACGGAAGCGCAGGTGACTGTCCAGAGCGGAAAAAGGCTCGTCCAGCAGAAGAATGTTGGGGCAGGACACCAACAGGCGAGCCAGCGCCACTCGCTGCTGCTGACCGCCGGAGAGCTGGTGGGGATAGTGCTTCAGATACCCCTCCAGACCGAAGCTGTGGATCAGCTCTCCCAGCATGGCCTCCCGTTTGGCGGCGTCCGCCTCCCGTTTGGCTCCGGCACGGATATTCTGCACCACCGTCATGTTGGGAAACAAAGCGTAGTTCTGGAACATCAGTCCCGTCCGCCGCTTCTGGGGAGACAAATTTATTTTTTTCTCGGAATCGAAGAGGGGGACGCCGTCCACAAGGATCACGCCCCTGTCCGGCTTCTCGATTCCGGCGATGCATTTCAGGGTCATGCTTTTTCCGCAGCCGGAGGCGCCCAGCAGGGAAATAATCTCATTTTCTCCGGAAAATTTCACCTTCAGGTGGAAATCTCCCAGCTTTTTTTCAATATCCACAGAAACAGACATCCTACCGGCCTCCCTTCTCCGGTCTCTTTTCCAGCAGATTCACGGCCAGAAGCACCCCGAAGGAGATGGCCAGATTCACCAGCACCCACCGCAGAGCGAGACCGTCCTCGTTGGTGCGCCAGAGCTGGTAGACGGTGGTGGAGATGGTGGCTGTCCGGCCGGGGGTATAACCGGCGATCATGCTGGTGGCGCCGTATTCGCCCAGGGCTCTGGCAAAGGCCAGCACCGTTCCCGCAATGATGCCCTGACGGCAGCAGGGAATGCGGATGCGCCAGAAAATATAGGAATTGGAAAGACCGATGGATTTTGCGGAGTAGGCCAGACTTTCATCAAAGCTCTCGAAGGCGCCTCTGGCGGTGCGGTACATCAGGGGGAAGATCACCACCACCGTGGCGAAAATGGCGGACCACCAGGTCATGGTCAGCTTGACGCCGAAGACCGCAAGAAACCAGGAGCCGATCAGCCGCTTCGGCCCCAAAATCCGCAGGAGGAGATAGCCGGTGACCGTGGGCGGCAGCACCAGAGGCAGGGTCAGGATCACATCCATGGCGCCCTTGAGCCATTTGGGCGCTTTCGCTATATAATATGCGGCAAAAATCCCGGCAAAAAAGATGAAAACCGTGCTGATTCCCGCAATCCGCAGGGAATTCCATAAGGGAAAAAGATCCATAAAGTTGTCCTCTGTTCAGAAAACGTGGGGATGTCCCATCCCCACGCTTCAAATCGAATTATCCAAGAGGCGTGAAGCCTACGCCCGCAAAGACAGCGTCTGCGGCTTCGGAGGTCAGGAAGGCAAGGAAGTCCTCCGCAGCCTCCACATTTTTGGAAACGTTCAGAATGGCGGCGGGGTAGATGACCTGTCCGCACATTTCCGCCGTGGCGGTGTCCACCACGGTCAGACCGGCGGAGAAGGCGTCGGTCTGGTAGATGATGCCGCAGTCCACCGCTCCTTCGGCCACCTGGGTGGTGACCTCCTTCACGTTGGAGCCGTAGGTCAGGCAGTCGGTCAGCTCCTCCTCCGCAAGGCCGAAGCAGGCGAGAATTTTCTGGGTGTACTGTCCCACGGGCACGTCGGAGTTGCCCATGGCCAGCAGAAGGGTTCCGGCTTCCAGACCCGCCTTCAGATCCTCATAGGACTGAATGTTGGCGGGATTGTCCTGGGGAACCGCAAGGGCTACCTTGTTTTCCAGAATGTTGAAGCGGCTGCCCTCCAGGACAAAGTCCAGACCGTCGGTGTTGACCTCCGGGTCTGCGGTGATGTCCAACTGGTTCATCTGCTTCTGACCGGCGGAAATGAAGATGTCGCAGTCCGCGCCCTCTTCGATCTGGGTTTTCAAGGTGCCGGAGGAGTCAAAGTTGAATACGATGGTGACATTGGGATGGTCTGCCATGTAGGCGTTGCCCAGCTCCGTCAGGGTTTCCGTCATGGAAGCGGCGGCGAAGACAATCAGCTCCACAGGCGCTTCCGTTGCCTCGGTTTCCGTGGGAGCGGTGGTCTCCGGAGCGTTCCGGGTGGCGACCGGGGTGGTTTCGTCCTGCTGGTCGGAGGCGCAGCCCACAAAGAGACAGGCCATCAGGCTCAGGACAAGGAACAGTGCGGTAAGTCTTTTCATTTTTTCGTTTCCTCCAAAAAAATAATCCGTCTTCTTGATAAGACGGACGACAAAACCAGCCTACCCGCCCATGGGGATAGACCTGCACTGTATTCCGCCTCCTTTTCAAACACGGAAGGCCATTTCGTTTCCAAAATAACCCTTTGTTCCCGAGGGAACCGGCCCAAGCTCCATGACTTGCGTTTTAGGAAAGAGGGCTCGAAGACACTTACATTATAAAATATATTCAGGAGGTAAGTCAAGCATTATTTTTTCAAAAATATAACGAAACAGACCGGGTCAAGGGTCGCCGGGATAGCGGGCGGGGATCAGCCCGGCCTTCATCAGGGCAAAGACGATGGGGGGAAGCACCGCAAGCTGTAACAGGATGCCGGGGAGGGACTTTACCACATAGCCGCTGACCCAGAGGCCAAGGCTATAGCCTCTGGCGTGGGAGAGATAAAACAGGGCTTTCGCCAGACCCCCCGCAATACGGCCTGCGGCCATGGCGGGAATCAGCGCCAGATAGAGGTCGGCAAGGGTGAACCGGGTGCGGATCGCCTGCAGGAGCAAGCCGGTGACCAGACCGTAAAGACTCAGCTCCGGAACCATGGAAATCAGGTCTGTCGGGGAGGGCATCCCGGACAGGACGCAGGAGAGCACCGGCCCGGCGATGCCGCAGAAGAGGCCGTAGCCCCAGCCGCAGACCATGCCGCACAGGAGGACGGGGATATGTATGGGAAGGAAAAGCTCTCCGGCGCCGAAGGCATGGAAGCCCAAAGGCAGGACATAGCACAGGGCGATACACAGGGCGCAGATGGAGGAGCGCTTCACGGAAGACATCGTTTTCACAACACCACCTCATTATACAATATAGTACAAGAAAACACAAGGGCGGTCAAGCCCCCGGGGGAAAATTGATGCACTCCCCACAGAGCCGAAAAAAATCGAGACTGTACTATGCATCAGGGTCAGTCTTTTTGCGTTAGTGTAACAGCCCGGATATAATTTTCAATAATCTCGCACAGGATTGTAAACTGCTCCTGTGACAAGCATCTGCATTTCTCTGACACAGGGGCAAAATCATTGCCCGGAGTTGATCCGAAAAGAATCTGGTCGCTGGACACACCCAAGGCAAGACAGATTTTCTTCAATGTGGAAATGGAAACACCGACAACACCCCGCTCCAAATCCGAAACATACTGCGGTGATACTTCGATGCGTTCTGCCAGGCTTTCCTGTGTCATTTTCGCCCGCTCCCGTGCAGCTTTTATTTGCTCACCAATTTGAATGTTGATTTCTTTTTTCGCACGCATAGATACCACCGTCCTTGCTTTTATTTTATCTAAAAGCAGACTTGACAAACATACTGCATTAACATTATAATGACTAATAGCAGTACACTTAATTTATAATGAGAGGTGATAGAACGGAAACAAACAAAGGAATATCCCGGTATAGAAACAAATCAAGCAGAAAGAAGGAGCGTATATAGAACTTAGTCATTGCTGTCCTTCCTTGTTTATGGAGGAGGGCAATTTTTACGTCCGCATCAGGTTGCCAAAAATCTGGCGGTTCCGAAAATCAGAAAATCACCCGAATCGTGCCTTTTGAAAACGCCAAAAAAGTTAGAAAAAAGCCTCAAATCTTTCGATTTGAGGCTTTTTCGTGGTGCGCGAGGCGGGACTTGAACCCGCACGTCCGGAGTGGACACTAGAACCTGAATCTAGCGAGTCTGCCAATTCCACCACTCGCGCGTATGCATTCCTTATTGCCCCAATAATATACCACATAGTTCCTGGCTTGTCAATTACTTTTTTGCAAAAAATCAAAAAAATTTTACCGGTCTGTTTTCCAGACCGGTAATTCTGTTTCAGCGCTGGGAAATCGGGACATACTCCTTATGGCGCAGAAGAGGCTTATACGCAGGACGGTAAATCCTTCCCCCGGTAAGAACTTCTTCCATCCGGTGGGCACACCAGCCGGTGATTCTCGCCACCGCAAACAGGGGCGTAAACAAATCCTGAGGAATATCCAGCATCCGATAGATCAGGCCGGAATACATATCCACATTGGCGCACATGACCTTTTCCTTCCCTGTCACCTCGGCAAACGCCTGAGGCGTTACCCGCTCGATGGCTTCCATCAGCTCCAGCTCCGCCAGCATCCCCTTCTGCTCCGCCAGGGTTCTGGCGGCCTTCTTCAGAATGACCGTTCTGGGGTCGGAAAGGGTATAGACCGCATGACCCATGCCATAGACAAGGCCGGTATGGTCGCTGGCCTCCCCGGACAGAATCCGGCGGACGTAGGCCGCTACCTCTTCATCATCGTCCCAGTGGGAAACATTGGCCTTGATCTCCTCAAACTGCTTCAAAACCCGGCTGTTTGCGCCGCCGTGCTTCGGCCCCTTCAGAGAGCCTACCGCCGCCGCAATGGCAGAATAGGTATCCGTTCCGGTGGAAGAGACGCTGCGGCAGGAGAAGGTGGAGTTATTGCCGCCGCCGTGCTCCGCGTGGCAGACCAGGCAGAGATCCAGCAGCTTGGCCTCTTCATGGGTATACTTCTGGTCGGGACGGATCATATGCAGGAAATTATCCGCAATGGACAGGGACGGCTCCGGGCGGTGGAGGTACAGACTCTCATGTTCAAAGTAATGCCGCTTGACCACATAGGCATGGGCGGCGATTACCGGGAAGCGAGCCACCAGCTCAATGGACTGGCGCATCATATTCTCCACGCTCAGATCGTCCGGATTGGGATCGCAGGAGTAGAGCGCCAGCACGGAACGGCCGATTTTATTCATGATATCCCGGCTGGGATTTTTCAGGATCATATCCTCGGTGAAATTTTCCGGCAGCTCCGTGCAATCATGAAGGAGCGCCTCAAACATTCTATACCGCTCGGGGGTGGGCAAATGGCCGAACAAGAGCAGATAGGCAACCTCGGTGAAGCCGAATCGTTCCTCTCTCTGATACGCCGCCGTCAGATCTGCCAGATCATAGCCCCGGTAGATCAGCCGGCCTTCCATGGGTTCCCGCTCGCCGTCCACCACACGGTAGCCCAAAACGTTGCCCACCTTGGTGCAGCCAACCATCACGCCGGTACCGTCGTCGTTTCGAAGTCCCCGCTTGATGCTGCTGTTGGTGCGGGCTTCCTCGGTCAAGCTGGTATGAATCTTATAATCCGTGCATAGACTGTGAACAAATTCAGAAAATCTTGCAGTCGGCCCGGTCAACCCTGACATGGTATCACCCCTAAAAAAATTTGCTTTATTATATCAAATTATCAGGTTCCCGTCAAGAAAAAACTGGAAAAAGGAGTATTTCATGAAACAAATGACGATCATTATTGCCATCATTGCCTGTATCTGCGCCATTCCCTTTCTGCTCCCGGAGCAGGCCGCCCCTCAGCCGGAGCTTCCGGCGGCGGAAAGCGACCCTTCTCCCGTTCCGGTCCAACGTTCCTTTGACAAGGCTCAGCCGCTCCGGGTACAGATGGAGGACGGGGTGGAAACCATGTCCCTTCATGAGTATCTGGTGGGGGTGCTTTTGGCGGAGGTGCCCGGGGATTTCCCATCGGAAGCGCTGAAAAGTCAGGCCGTTGCCTCCCGAACCTTCGCTCTGAAAAAAATGCAAACCCAGAAGCACCCCGGCGCCGATGTCTGCGCCAGCGCCTCCTGCTGTCAGGGCTGGTCTGCAGAGGGCAGTCCGGAGGGCATCGCCGCCATCACCGCCGCCATTGAGGCTACGGACGGTCTGGTGCTCACCTACGACGGCAATCTGATTGACGCCACCTTCTTCTCCTGCTCCGGAGGAAAAACCGAAGCCGCTCTGGCTGTCTGGGGCAGCGACGTTCCCTATCTGCAATCCGTGGACAGCCCCGGCGAGGAAAACGCCCCCAGATACACGGAAACCGTGGTGCTGGATCGGGACTATTTTTCAGAGGTTATGACCTCCGCCTATCCTCAGATCAATCTGTCCGGCTCTCCTATGGGCTGGTTCGGCCCCTGCTCCTGGACGGAGGGCGGCGGGCTGGATCTCATTTTCATCGGAGGGCTTCCCGTTTCGGGAACCGACCTGCGCCGCCTGTTTTCCCTCCGGTCTACGGACATGACCTTCACCCCGGAGGAGGACGCAATTACCGTCACCACCTACGGCTTTGGTCACCGGGTAGGCATGAGTCAGTACGGCGCCGCCGCCATGGCGGAGGCGGGAGAGGCTTTCACGGAGATTCTCGCCCACTATTATCAGAACACAACCATAACAAAACTGCTCTGTCGTGAGACAGAGCAGTCAGACTGTCAAAAAAGTCCGGAACCGCCAAAATTGAGATTACTTTTTCAGTAAATTCTCCTTTTTGGATTGTGCGAAAACACAGAAAGATTTCCGAACTTTTTCAACTGTGTTTCTCTTGCTTCGCAAGAATTTTGGCTTTCATCGCAACTCCCGGTCTACCGTACCTTTGTACGCCTACGACCGGGAGTTGCTCGACTTCCGAACTTTTTTGCAGTCTGCCAGCGTGTG
>JAEDOJ010000260.1 GCA_016302015.1 Oscillospiraceae bacterium
CGGCGCGGGCCATTCCAGCCGCATCGCGGCGAAGCTCACCACGGGAAAGCTCATCGGTATCGACCGGGACCCTGTGGCTTTGACGGCGGCAGGGGAGCGCCTTGCTCCCTTCGGCGACCGGGTACAGCTGGTGCACAGCAACTTCTGCGAACTGGACAGCGCATTAGACGAACTGGGCATTCCCGGCGTGGACGGTATTCTGCTGGATCTGGGCGTGTCCTCTCCCCAGCTGGACGACGGTCAGCGGGGCTTTTCCTATATGGCAGACGCGCCGCTGGATATGCGGATGAACAGCGAGGATACGCTGGACGCCAAACAGATCGTGAACCGGTGGTCGTACGACGAGCTAAAACGAATCTTATACGATTACGGCGAGGAACGCTTCGCCCCCCGGATTGCCGCCGCCATCTGCAAGCGGCGGGAGGAAAGGGAAATCGAAACCACCCTGGAGCTGGTGGACATTATCCGCTCCGCCATGCCCGCTTCCGCCCTGCGGGAGAAGCAGCACCCGGCAAAGCGCAGCTTTCAGGCCATCCGCATTGCCGTCAACGACGAGCTGGGCAGCGTGGAGCGGGTCATGAAAAAGGCCGTTCCGCTGCTGAATAAAGGCGGACGGCTGGCGGTGATCACCTTCCATTCTCTGGAAGACCGCATTGTGAAGAACGCCATGGCGGAAGCCGCCAAGGGCTGCACCTGCCCCCGGGAGTTCCCGGTGTGCGTCTGCGGCAAAACGCCGCAGGTGAAGCTCATCACCAGAAAGCCCATCGTTTCCGGGGGAGAAGAACTGGAACGCAACCCCCGTGCCAGAAGCGCCAAGCTTCGAATCTGCGAAAAACTTTAAGTCCGAAAGGAAGTCATCTCCATGAGTCAGAAACCGAAAATCCAATATGTGGGTCAGTTTTACATTCATGGAAGCGAAGCCCGGCAGCTGGAGCTTCAGGAGAAGAGAAAGCAGGCTAAAAGCCAGCTCCCTTTGGAGCGGCTGCGCAAGATGGAGGTCATCTATCTGGATCCTGTGGCGATCTTCGGCATCGTCACCGCGCTGGTGATGCTGGCGGTGATGGTGGTGGGCGTTCTGCAGATTCGTGACGACTGGACGGAATATAAGACCATGTCGAACTATGTCTCCCGCCTGAACATGGAAAACGCGGAGCTGAAAGCGGATTACCGCTCCCAGTACGATCTGGAGGATATCCGTATCAAGGCAGAGGCTCTGGGTATGGTACCCAGGTCGGAGCTGGAGGTTCGGACTGTGTACGTTACGCTTCCCACGCCGGAGCCGGAGATGACCTGGCTGGAGGAGGTTCAGTGGTTCCTCGCCGGGCTGTTCGCATAATCCGGTTTCGTCCCCATACAATGTGATATAAGCTGCAATGGGCGGCGAGGGTTTCCCCTTGCTGCCCATTCTTGGCAATGTCATGGAGGGGACGGCGGATGGAAAAGAAGTATGACCGCCTGCGGCTGAACACAGGCCAGCACGGGCGGGTGATGGGGATGGCGCTGATTCTTGGCCTGGCGGCGTTTCTGCCGGTTGGGGCGCGGCTGTACGGCCTGATGATCCGCGACTTCGATTACTATGCAAACCTGGCCCTGCGCAATCAGACCCGAACCACCTCTGTCATGGCCCAGCGGGGAGATATCTTCGACCGGAATATGAACCTGCTGGCGTCCTCCGTGACGGTGGAGAATGTCTATCTGGACCCTCACGAGCTGAAGCAGTCCAAGGCAGATATTGCGCACCTTTCTCAGACCCTTGGGAGGATTCTGGAGAAGGATCCGGCGTGGATTGCACAGCAGGCGGGGGACACCCGCAGACGCTATAAGCAGGTGGGTGCCTCCGTCAGCGAGGAAACCGCCGCACAGATTCGGGATTACATCAATTCGAAGGGCGTTTCCGGTATCCATCTGGAACCAACCTCCAAGCGGGTGTATCCCAACCAAAGCCTTGCGGCTCAGGTTATTGGCTTCACCAATGCCTCCGGCGACGGCTGCGAGGGCGTGGAGGCGGCCTATGATGCATACCTTTCGGGCCGGGAAGGCAGGGTCATCACCACCAAGGGCAACAATGAAATGGATAT
>JAEDOJ010000261.1 GCA_016302015.1 Oscillospiraceae bacterium
CGCTTATCAGGAAGCTGATGGAACAGAAATGAGGGCCGGCTACGGTGGTCATCTGCCGCAAAAAGGACGGGAAGCCCCTGCTGCGGCGGAATATGCCCGGGACGAACGGCGGAAAACCTCGTCCATTTCTTATTTTTGGGAGAATTATACGATAATGTGCCGATTACAGGAAAAATATTGGCCCATTTTTCAGGGAAAACCCCTTGCAAAACCGGGAATCCGGTGGTATAATACTACCGTTAAGTGGTAGAGTGTAGGCAAAGAGAGGCGCAAGCGCCTCTCTTTCTTCTTAGCCTTAAGGAGGTTTTATCACCAATGAAAGTGACCGAACTGGTAGCGGAATTTGCCCGCCCCATCGTGGAAGCCCACGGCTGCGAGCTGTGGGATGTGGAGTATGTCCGGGAGGGCAGTGAGTATTTCCTGCGGCTGTACCTTGACAAGGAAGGCGGCGTGGATATTAATGACTGCGAGGCCGTGTCCCGGGCCGTGGACCCCATTCTGGACGAAAAGGACCCGATTCCCGGCTCCTATCACTTCGAGGTCTGCTCCGCCGGACTGGAACGGGTGCTGAAGCGCCCCGACGATTTTCGGCGCTTTCTGGACAGTCCTATCACCGTGAAGCTTTACCGCCCCCGAAACGGATTAAAGGAGATTCCCTGCGTGCTGAAAGCCTATGACGAGGGGAAGCTCACCGTGGAGGCGGGAAAGGAAACGATTTACTTTGAAAAATCCGAGGTCGCGCAGGTGCGGCTTCGCGTGGAATTCTAAGGAGGCACGTTTATGGCAAGAAAGACAGCCAAGAAGCAGGCCGAAGCCCCCAAGGTGGATATCGGCGCGGAAATTTTCGCTTCTCTGCGGGAACTGGAAAAGCTCAAGGGCATTCCCGTGGATTACATGGTGGAGCGTCTGAAGCAGGCGCTGACCAACGCCTACCGCAAGGATCGGGAGGATCACCGGGACGTTCCGGCTGAGAACGTGGTGGTGAACCTCAGCGAGGAAGGCCTGAGTATGTACCAGATCAAGACCGTGGTGGACGAGCTGACGGATCTGGCGCTGGAAATTCACATTGACGCGGCCCGGCGGATCAATCCCAGCCTGAACGTAGGCGACACTGTTGCCATCCCTGTCGACATTGCGAAATTCGGCCGGATCGCTGCCCAGACCGCCAAGCAGGTGGTGATTCAGGGCATCCGGGAAGCCGAGCGGGGCGTTATGTACGAGTCCTATTCCTCCAAGGCCCAGGAGCTGCTGACCGGCACCGTGCTGCGCATTGATCCCAACACCGGTGATATGTTTATCCGCATCGGTCAGGGCAATGAGGCTTCCGACGCTGTGCTCCGCGCTTCCGAGCAGATTCCCGGCGAGAAGCACAGGGAAGGTGACCTGATCCGGGTCTACGTGCTGGAAGTTCACAAGGCCAATCGCGGCCCGCTGGTCCACGTATCCCGCACGCATCCCAATCTGGTGCGCCGCCTGTTTGAACTGGAGACCCCCGAAATTGCCGACGGTCAGGTGGAGGTGCGCAACATCGCCCGGGAAGCCGGCTCCCGCTCCAAGATGGCGGTTCGCGCCACCATGGATGGCGTGGATCCCGTGGGTGCCTGTGTCGGCCCCCGTGGCGGACGTGTGGGCGCCGTTGTGGAAGAACTGGGCGGTGAGAAGATCGACATCGTTGTCTGGAGCGAGGATCCCTGCGAGTATGTCCGCAGCGCCCTGAGCCCCGCCGATGTGGTTTCCGTCAGCCTGATTCCCGGTCAGAAGGCCTGCCGGGTCATTGTGCCCGACGATCAGCTGTCCCTTGCCATCGGCAAGGAGGGCCAGAACGCTCGCCTGGCAGCCCGCCTCACCGGCTACAAGATCGACATCAAGCCCGCTTCTCAGGCAGAGCCCAACCAGGAGCCGGAGGAAGAGGAAACCGAGGAAGCGTAAATACGCAGTTGACAGTTGCCAACTGATGAGGAGGCAGTTCAATGCAGAAGAAGATCCCTCAGCGGCAGTGTATGGGCTGCCGGGAACGGAAGGCCAAGCGGGAGCTGATCCGGGTGGTTCGCACCCCCGAGGGCAGCGTCA
>JAEDOJ010000262.1 GCA_016302015.1 Oscillospiraceae bacterium
GGCCAACAAGCTGCGGATCCTGAAGCTGCCCGGGGACGTGCTGGAGCAGCTGCGGGATTTTGAAGAAAAATACGACATCCACATCTCCCTGCTGGATCAGTCGGGAAGAATTCTCATCGACACCAATTCCTCCCTGATTGGGATGCGCTGCCTCTCGCCCCAGCAGCTGGAAGCCGTCAGCGCGGATGCCTTCTCCTCCGAAGCGCTGGGGGGCTCCGCCCGGCTGGCAAAGTATCTGGAGGATCTGCGCTGGTATCTGGTGGTGGAGGATCTGTCGTCGGAACGGGTGCACCTGTCCCCCATCATCGTGCCCAATGTGGTCATTTTCCTGGCAAGTATATTTATGCTGGCGGTGACCTTCTCCGTCATCACCATTCGGGAGCGTAAGATTTCCGGAGAGCTGATCGAAAAACGGCGAACCTCCCTCTTCGACGAGCTCACCGGTCTGAAAAACCGCCGTGCCCTCCATGAAGACTGGAAAAAGCTCGAAGATGCCGGCAATCTGGAGCAGCTCACGGTCATTCTGATGGATCTGAACGAGCTGAAAACCACCAACGACACCTTGGGTCACCAGGCAGGCGACGAGCTGCTCGTCGGTACCGCCCAATGCCTGACCCAGGCCATGCGGGACTACGGGCAGCTCTACAGAACAGGCGGCGACGAATTCCTGATACTGCTGAACTGCACAAGAGAGGAATTGGACGCCATACTTGCGAAGTTCGACCAGCTCTCCTCCGACTGGAGGGGCAGCCAGGTCAGCTCCATCTGCACCGCCAGAGGGGTGGCCCGGTATGAGGACTATCCCAATCTGTCCTTTGCCGAGCTGGTGGATCTAGCAGACCGAAAAATGTACGAGGATAAGAAGCTGTACTATTCCAAAGCCGGAAAGGACAGAAGAAAATAACCCCAAAGTCAAAAACAACGAGACCCTTCGAAAGCGGTCTCGCCAGGCTCAAAAAATGCACCGACAGCCTCAGCCATCGGTGCATTTTTTGCTTATTCCTCAGGATTCTCCGCAGCCTCCCGGAAAATGGCTGCCAGCAGTTCAGAATCCACCTCTGGCTCCTCCACCGGCTGCGCGGATTCTCTTCTGGCAAATTTTCCCCGGTATTCCTTCTCACCCTTCTGTGGGGTCTGCATGGGCGGCGCGGGCTGCTGAACGGGCTGAACGGCTGTCGGCTGCTGCGCCCGGGCGGCAAAGGCTCCCGGCTGACGGGCGGCGGGCTCCGGTCTGGCAGCATAGCGGCTGGGCGCACTCTGAGGCGGCTGAGAAACCTGGTTCGCTCTGGGCGCTTCCGGACGTTTGCCGCCGCATACCGCACAGTAGGGTCCGGCATTTCGGTTCCTGTCCCTGGGGCAGACCCAGATGTCGCTGCTGACACTGCTTCTGGGCACCTGAGCGGTCTGGCACACCTGGGGATTGGCCGCAGGACGTCGCTGGGCAGCAGCAGAAGGACGGGGCGGAGCGGACTTTTCCGGCTCCAAATCGTCGTAATCGTAATCCTCAGCGCGGCGGCTTTTTCCAATGGGCTTTTCCGGCGGCAGCAGCTTCTGGAGCACCAGATAAACCACGCCGGAGGTGGCGGAAAATACCGCGATAAACACCATCACCGTCACCGCAATCCAAATACCGGTATTGCCGGAAGAAGCGGAGCTCCCGCAGCCGGAAAGACCAGCTGCCAGAAGCAGCAGCGCCAGCACGGAAATGATTTTCTTTGAATTTCTCATTTGTTCCACATCCTTTCTCCCATGAGGAGTATTTCAATTTTATCACACTCCCCCTCCCGGCGCAAGTGGTGAAAATCTCCTGAAGCCGGGAAGGAAAGGATTCGGCATTATGCACAAATCATTCAATTATTAATGCTACCATTTCACCAATCCTTTCTCCCACATTTCTGCGTTGACATTCCTCCTTCCCCAGAATATAATGATTCGTACATATCGACTATGCTCAGCAATCCGGCAAATTTTAATTTGTCGCTCTCTCGCCTCCCTCTCTGAGGGAGGTGGCCGAGCTTGCGAGGTCGGAGGGAGTGTCGTAGGTTGCGAGGTA
>JAEDOJ010000263.1 GCA_016302015.1 Oscillospiraceae bacterium
TCCGTGATCTGGATGTAAAGTCCAGAATTGCCTCTGTGGAATACCAGCGAATGGTGAAGGAGGCGGAGAACGGCGTGGTCTACGCCACCATTACCGGCACGGTGATCTCCCTGAAGGATGCGGAAACGGCGGCCATGGAAGGCTCTGCCATGATGATCATTTCCGGTGGCGGCTACTATACCGTAGAGGTTGCCCTGGGAGAATATGACTGCCAGCAGTATCCTGTGGGAACTTCTGTGAACATCCAGTCCTGGATGAGCGGCGAAATGCTCACAGGCACTCTGTCCGAGGTTTCCGACCTGCCCACCACCGGCTACTACTACGGCAACGGCAACCCCAATGTGACCTTCTACAATGCGGTCATCACGGTTGAGGCCGAGGCGGGAATTCAGGAAGGAGAATATGTGTCTGTGAGCTTTGAAAGTATGCAGACGGATGACAATGTCCTCTATCTCCAGAATATGTATATCCGCACGGAGGAGGGGCGCTCCTATGTGTATAAGCGGGACGAAAACGGTCTGCTGAAGAAGGTTTATGTCCAGCTTGGAACCTGCCTCTGGAATACCTATACCGCGGTCTACGGCGACCTGACCGAGGAAGACTATATTGCCTTCCCCTACGGCAAGGACGTGAAGGAAGGCGCTCAGACGGAAGAAGCGGATATGGACACATATTATATGTATTAAGGGAGGGTACACGATGATTGAAAGTATATCTCAGGCGTTTCATGGTGTATTTTCCCATAAAATGCGGTCGTTTCTCACCATGCTGGGCATTATCATCGGCATTGCCTCCATTATTACCATTATTTCCGGCATCAAGGGCACCAATGAACAGATTAAGCAGAATCTCATTGGCGCCGGCAATAATGTGGTGACGGTTCAGCTCTACCAGAATGACTATCCCCTTGACATGAGCTACAGCGCCCCGCCTCAGGGGGTAAAGCCTCTGGAGGAGAGCCAGCGGGGGGAAATGCAGAAGCTGGACGGCGTGGAGAAGGTCTCCTTTTACCATGTCCGCAGCTATGTGGATCGGGTGTTTTACCAGAACACGGCCTTCAACGGCACGCTCTACGGGATTGACAGCGCTTTCCTGACGGTGAATGACTATCAGCTCCGCCAGGGCAGGGGCTTTACCGCCCAGGACTATGAGGGCTTGCGGAAAAACGTCCTGCTGGATGACAATGCGGCGAAGCTGCTCTTTGGCAGCGAAGACCCGGTGGGCAAAACCATCGAGATCGGGGAAGAGCCTTACACAGTGATCGGCGTGGTGGTGCGAACCAGCGCCTTCGAGCCGGTGATCAATACCATGGAGGATTATTATCTCTATGCGGATAATAACGGCGGCAGCATCTTCCTTCCGGACAGCACCTGGCCTGTGATCTATTGCTTTGACGAGCCCCAGACCGTGGCGGTGCGGGCGGAATCCACGGACGATATGACCAATGCGGGCAAGGCGGTGGCGGACTACCTGACGGAGCATCAGATTGCGGAGTCCGCGTCCCAGCAGAAGCTGTCCTATCGCAGTGACGACCTGCTGAAGCAGGCGGAGCAGCTTCAGGCGTTGAGCAGCACCACCAACAATCAGTTGATCTGGATTGCGGGCATTTCTCTGCTGGTCGGCGGTATCGGCGTTATGAATATCATGCTGGTCAGCGTGACGGAACGAACCAACGAAATCGGTCTGCGGAAGGCCATTGGCGCCAAGCGCCGCAGAATCCTGCTGCAGTTCCTGACGGAGGCGGCGGTGCTCACCGGCATCGGCGGTCTGCTGGGGGTGCTGGTAGGCGTGGGTCTGTCCAAGCTGATCTCTGAGTTTATGCAGACGCCCTCCGCCATCAGCGTTCCCGCAATCCTTGCGGCAACCCTTTTCTCCGTCTTGATCGGCCTGATTTTCGGCCTGATTCCCGCGGTGAAGGCGTCCAAGCTGAATCCCATCGAGGCGCTGCGAAGAGAATAAAGCAAACAGGACGTGGTTTCCCACGTCCTGTTTTCGCACTTTTGCGCCGCACCCCTGCCTCCCTCTGACGAGGGAGGTGGCAAAAATCTTTGAT
>JAEDOJ010000264.1 GCA_016302015.1 Oscillospiraceae bacterium
CGATGATGCCCTTCAGGTCGCCGCCGTAAATCTCGTTGCTCCATTCGCCGTCGCCGTAGTGAGCGCCGGTGGCCTTGTAGTCGCTCTCAGACAGCCGCCCTTCCTGATCGGGATTTTCCGGGAGGGTGTACCAATCGGTGATGTATTCATAGTCCACCTCGCCCCGGGCGGAGAGCTGTGCGAAGTTGTTGCATTCCGCGCCGTCAAAGAAGCGGTCGGGGAAAATCTGATAGACCACGGCGTTCTTCATCCAGTCGGGAGTCTCAAAGCCGGACTGATAGACCACCAGATCATACGCCCGGATGCTGGACAGGTCGGTTACCACGCCGGTGCCGTAGTTACCGTCGTCATCGGCGTAGATTTTGACGGTACTGCCGTTGGTAATTGTGAAGTAGTAGGAGTTTTCGCTGAGGGTTTCAAAGCTGGTGGTGACAGCCCACTTCTGTACGCCGTTTACCGGAGCGCCGTCCTTTTCCATGGGCAGGCTGGCGGCATTGGGGCCCTTGACAACCAGCGCGGCGGCGGTGGCGTCTGTGCCGGTGTCCAGCTTGAAGGTAACCTCCTCGCCGGTGGCCACCGCACCGTAGACGCTCTTGTAGGCTGCGTCCTTGGAGTTGTAGAAAATGCTGTCCGTATCCAGAGGAACGTCGGAGGCATTGCAGTAGAAGATGCCAGACAGGGGATCAAAATAGAAGGTGACCTCCTTTGCCGTAGCGACTTCGATGGAATCAAAGGCGTATTCCTGACCGTTGTAGACGATCTTCACATCCGTGTAGACTCCGGCCTCCATGAGAATGGTGACAGAGTAGATGCCGATGAGGGAGTTGTCCGTCAGCTTGGTGTTCTCGGGAATGGAGGCACCCGTCAGGGTGACGTCAGCCACAACATAATCCAGAGAGCAGGCGGTGCGGTGAGAGAAGTCGTTGTAATAAATTGTCACATCCTGGGTCTTGGAGACCACAACAGGAATGTTGGCGCCATTCAGCGCACCGTCCACACCGTAGTTCTCCTCCCAGGAGCCTGCCGCGATTTTGAACTCATAGCTTGAGGGCGCAACATTCTCAAAGGTATAAACATAACGTCCGTTTCCTTCATAGGTCATGACGTTTGCGGTGGGATCCCAACTGGGGCCGGGAAGAGAGCCGGGAATGGTAATCAGTCTGCCTGTAAAGGCCTGGCGGGTATAGTTGGAATATTCTGCCCAGCCTACACAGACCGTAGGATGGGAGGAATCCAGCGTCCGAACGCCGTCAATTTCGTACCAGTAGAGGATGTCGAGAGCCGCATCCCCCAGGAAGAGAGCCTCGGTACTGGCAGCTCCGTCCACAAGCTTGCCCATGTAAATTGATTTCACCTTGGCAGGAGCGGACTTATCACAGTAGTAAAGCGTGACCGACTTGCCGCTTTCGCCCTTGGCAATAAAGGTGGTGGTGCCGTTGACGTTGTCCACAACCTCCATTTCCGCAGAAGGCGTCCGCATACCGAAGGTATCAGCCACAGTATCCGGATTGTTTACGCTATCGTACAGTCTGCCGCTGACGGTGTCATACAGGAAGACAACATGGGTTTTTTCCGTCAGGGAGAGGACTCGGTCACCCGACTCCGCCTCATACCAGTTGGTATAGTCAAAGATGCACTTATAGTTGTAAGTACCCGCCTCAAGGGTCGTCTGATAACGGAACAGGGTATGGGAGAGCTGGGTAAATTCGTAACCCTTTGCAGCGGAGTTCCAGTTGTTGGCGCTGTCGCACCGTACCTCACCGATGATGCTTATCGTGGTGGTCAGCGCGGGCTTCTGGACTGCGCCGCTGTTCTGGGCAACCGTAAAGCTGCCGCTGCGAACGCTGTCGTAAATCGTCCTGGAGATTTCGTCCACCAGAATCGTGAGGGAGGAGCTTCCTGCGGGAATGGTCAAAGCGATGTTGTCGCTGCCGTTGCCGAAGGTATCATCCCAATTGTCATTGAAGGCAACCTTGTAGCCGCTCTCCTGGAGGGTAACAGCCGAATCCAGAGTGTTGAACAAAAATGTCCGGCCATACAGACCGCCGCCCA
>JAEDOJ010000265.1 GCA_016302015.1 Oscillospiraceae bacterium
ATTCCAGTTCCCCGGATTCCTCACCGATCTCATACATGGGGAAGTCCACGATCCAGCAGAATTCATAACGCTCCTTGTCCATATGACCGGGAACGGTGGCTCCCAGCAGCTTCCGCAGAACGCCGGCGGTTTTCTGGGCGGCCAGCTTCTTGCCTGCGGTTACGCCTACAAAGCAGCCGGGCTTCAGATTCAGCTTGGAAATCACCTCGTCCTTCCGGTCGGCAAGGAACTTTGCAATGCCGCCGGACAGCTCGCCGTCGGCGCCAACCTTAAACCACATGGGCTTGGAGCCTGCGATGACTTCTACTTCGGCAACCAGCTTATCCACGGCCTTGCGAGCCAGCTCGCAGTTTTCAACCACCACGGCTTTTACGGTGTTGCCCTCCGCAAAGGGAGCAAAGTCGATGCCCTTGACCAGCCCGGTCATGTCCTGCACCTCCAGATCAATCCGAAGGTCAGGCTTGTCGGAGCCGTAGCGATCCATGGCTTCCAGATAGGGAATCCGCTTGAAGGGAGCGGAGGAGGCTACATTGTACTTGCCAAATTTGGCGAAAATGGGAGGCAGAACCTCTTCCAGAACGGCGAATACATCGTCCTGATCCGCAAAGGCCATTTCCATATCCAACTGATAGAACTCGCCGGGGCTGCGATCGCCTCTGGCGTCCTCGTCACGGAAGCAGGGGGCGATCTGGAAGTAGCGGTCAAAGCCGGAGGTCATGAGCAGCTGCTTGAACTGCTGGGGAGCCTGAGGCAGAGCATAGAACTTGCCGGGGTGCTTTCTGGCAGGCACCAGATAGTCACGGGCACCCTCAGGAGAGGAAACCGTCAGAATGGGCGTGGTGATCTCCAGGAAGCCCTGCTCGGTCATGGCCTGACGGAGGGCGGCGACCACGTTGCAGCGCAGGACGATGTTTGCCTTGACCTGGGGATTCCGCAGGTCCAGATAGCGGTACTTCAAACGCTGGGTCTCGTCCGCCTCACGGCTGCGGTTGATCTCAAAGGGCAGCTCGTTGTAGCGGCAGCGTCCCAGAATTTCCAGGGAGTCGGGAACGACCTCAATCTCGCCGGTGGCCAGCTTGGGATTCTTGCTTGCCCGCTCACGGACGGTGCCGGTGATGCGGATGGTGGATTCCTTGTTGATGGACTTCACGGCCTTCATCATTTCTTCGGTCTCGATGACCAACTGGGTGGTTCCATAGAAGTCACGAAGCACCACGAAGGCAAGGCTTGCGCCCACTTCCCGGACGTTCTCCATCCAGCCTGCCAGGGTAACCACCTTGCCGGCGTCGGTGAGACGAAGCTCGCCGCAATTATGTGTTCTTGATTGTGTCATGATAAATTTCCCCCAATCACTATTTCTCTAAGATTACGGCACCGCTTTGCAGTGCGGAGATTCCTGCTTTCATCAGGTCGGCAGCGTCATCCGCTGTTACGGTGACCTGCTCGCCGGTACGCAGATTCTTCACGGAGCATTTTCCCTGGGCAATCTCGTCCTCGCCCAAAAAGACCACATAGGGAATCCTCAGCTTGTCTGCGTAGGCCATTTTTGCCTTGAATTTTTTCTGCTCGGAATAAAGCTGCGTCCGGATGCCTGCGCTGCGAAGCCGGGTTGCCAAAGATACCGCAGCGGAAAGATCCTCGGTCATGGGCAGCAGGAGGCAGTCGGCAGGAGCGGTGGGAAGCTGGGGATTGAGCAGCTTCTGCTCGGTCAGTACATAAAACAGCCGGGTCAGACCGATGGAAATACCCACGCCGGGAAGCTGACGGTCGGTGTAATATTCCGCCAGAGAATCATAGCGGCCGCCGGAACAGACGGAGCCGATCTCCGGGTGATCCAGCAGCGTGGTTTCGTAAACCGTGCCGGTGTAGTAGTCCAGACCCCGGGCAATGGTCAGGTCTACGGCAAAATTCTCTTCGGGAATGCCAAAAGCGCCCAGATACCGGGTGACGGCGGTCAGCTCCTCCAAACCCTGATCAAAGGTCTCGTTGCGGCCCTTCCAGCCCTCCAGAGCCGAGAGAACCTCCCCATTGGAGCCCTTGAT
>JAEDOJ010000266.1 GCA_016302015.1 Oscillospiraceae bacterium
CAATCTCAGCGACTACTCCTCCCGCATCGGGGAACTGACCGCCGTGGTCACCAACACCGAAACCGGCGAAACCGTGGCAACTCTGCCCGTAACCGCTATGGGCGTCAACGGTTCCTTCCGCTTTGACGATGTGAGCGCAAAGAACACCCGCACCATGTTCAGCATCGCCATCTATGACGGAGAGACCAAGGTTTCTCAGGATCTGCAGTGGAGTGTCGAGTGCATGGTCTCCGGCTGCAGAGCAAGCACAAGCACCTCTCAGGCAAAGCTGGATCTTGCCAACGCCATCCTGGCTTACGGCGACTACGCCGCCGCCTACCTTGGATAATCCCCAAAATTGGGAGGCTCAGTTCGAGCCTCCCTGATTTTTTGTATTTTTATGCAAAAAAAGGCATGATGAATTGACATCCATTTTTACCCATGATATACTGAAATAGACAACTGCTTATTTGGAAGAAAAGGAGACAGAAAATGAAAAAAGACTTTTGAGCCTGTTGCTGGCTGCACTGCTGCTTGTCAGCCTCATGCCCCGGTTTGCTTCCCGGGCAGATGCTGCCGAGGTCTATTTCGGTATTGATGTCAGCGAAAATAACGGCGACATCGACTGGGCCTCCGTTGCAAACAATGTGGATTTTGCCATTGTTCGCTGCGGCTATGGTATGGATCAGTCCGATCAGGATGACAGCGATTGGGAATACAACGCCAATGCCTGCGTCCAGTACGGCATCCCCTTCGGTACATACATTTATTCCTATGCAAACACCACTGCCCGTGCCCAGAGCGAGGCGGAGCATGTGCTTCGTCTGGTCGCAGGCTATGATATGGATCTGCCCATCTTCTATGATTTGGAGGACAGCTCTGTTTCCAGCTCCTGCACGCCCTATGAGATCTACCAGATCGCAAAAACCTTCTGCGACACCATCACCGCGGCAGGCTACAAGGTGGGCATCTATGCCAACCTGAACTGGTGGGAGAATTACCTCTATTACTCTGATTATGACCAGTGGTATCGCTGGGTCGCCCAGTATGACAGCTCCTGCGATTACGCCGGAGACTACTGTATGTGGCAATACAGCGAGTACGGCTATGTCAGCGGCATCAGCGGCAACGTAGACGTAAACTATTGGTACGGCAGCTTCCCCGGAGCTTCCTCCGGCCCTGTGGAGCACGACTGCGTTTATAACACCTTTGCGTTCATTGAAGCTGACCACCCTCACTATAGCTGCTATGCCTGCTCCATCTGCGGCGATATCAGACGTGACGAGTCTGAGACGAATACCTATGACCAGTGCTTCCTGTGCAATACACCCTCAGAGCCTTCTCTGCTGAACATGGGGACGGCTTACGCTCCGGATGTCCCCATTACCTTCCAATGGGAGGCAACAACCAACACCACCCATAACAATCTGTGGCTTGAATCCAAAAACGCCGGCGGTGATTACGAAAAGTATGAATACATCAGCTATGCGGAGAGTGGTCTGTCCAGATCCCTCCCGGCCGGGGAATATCGGGTTCAGCTTCAATCCTACAACTTCAACTTCTGGGAAAATGATGTCTGCCCCAAGGCCTTCAGCCAGTGGTACTATTTCACCGTTGCGGAGGATTATCTCTGTCAGCTCAACGGTCACAATATGCAGACCGTCCGAAGGGAGCCGACCTGCACCACGGACGGCAGCGTTGCGGAAATCTGCACCCGTTGCGGAGAAGTAGGCTCTGAAACCGTCCTGAGTGCCACGGGCCACACTCCTTCTGCCGACGAGGCGGTTGCACCCACCTGCACTGCCACCGGTTTGACTGCCGGTTCTCATTGCTCCGTCTGCGGCGTTGTTCTTACCGCCCAGACCGTTGTCCCCGCTGCCGGGCATACCGAGGTAACGGACAATGGAATTGCGGCAACCTGCACGGAAACCGGTCTGACCGCCGGGACGCATTGCTCTACCTGCGGAGAGGTTCTGGTTCCCCAGACGGTGATTCCCGCCAACGGCCATACCGAGGGCTTCTTTACGGACAACCTGGACGGAACTCACGCGGTTTTCT
>JAEDOJ010000038.1 GCA_016302015.1 Oscillospiraceae bacterium
AACTGGAAGCCGAAATCGTTATCCGTGGGATTGCTGCTTGCATAGCCACAAATCTTCTCTACTTCCTTCTTGAGGAAGCATTCCAGATAACCGGGGCCATAGTCGGTGGAAATGCCGGTGCTGGAGATGTAGAACATATTTGCGGAGGTCGTGGAAGCAGTTACATTCCAAGTGGTGCAGCCGCCTGCATAAGTAGCGTCATTGGTCAGCTCCACATAGGTGCCGGACAGCCATGCGGTGATCGCGTTGTCGCCGTTTACGAAGCTGTAGGTGCCGTCATCGTTGACCTTGACCGTCCAAACAATGTTCTCGGCGGGGTTGGTGAACACATTGCCTACGGGAGAAACTTCTCCTGCGATCAGATACCAGTTGTTATCGTTGGCATTTTCGATGACTCTGTTGTGGCCGGGGTTGTAGATGACAACCTTGTCACCATCCTTAATGGAGGAAGCCAGAACGTAGTTATCGGCATCCGGCTCCGCGGGAGCCACGGTGTTCATCACGATACGGCCGGAACCGGTCTTGGACTCATAGTTCATGAGATAGCCGTCGCATCCGGCCAGAGGAGAGTTCTCGGAAGCGATATTGCCATAGCCGTTGCCGTCGGTGTCCGTGAAGGCAGAGACGTATGCAGCCATTGCCAGATAGTCTTCGGAGATGCCGTCCAGGATGTGCTTGCCGCCGTTGAACATATTGAAGCCGTCGCCGCAGTTATACAGGGTATAGTTGGTGCCGGCAACACGGTAGGTCTTTGCCAGATCCAGAGCTTCATAAGCGCCGGTTTCCTTGTTGTAGATCTTTACGTTGGTGACACGATAGTCAGAGGGGCCTTCCTGCCATACGTTCTTGTCGTCCACCTTGACGGTGTTGGGAACGTAGGTGTTGACCTCGTAGGTACAGCCGGCTACCTGCAGGAAGCCGCCGTTCTCCTTCCGGTTCTCAGGATCGCCGGTGGTGAAGCGAGCGCCGAATTCCAGAGCGTCCAGAATCTGCTGGCCGGTCAGCTCGATGCAGCACAGGACGTTGCCGAAGGTGTTGATGGTCTTACAGGTCTTATAGGTCCAGTCGCCGGAAGCAGCGTTTGCACGGATGCCGCCGCCGTTCATGATGGCCATGTCGCAGCCGCCGTCCAGATTCTCGTTGACGAACCAGTAGTAAGCGTCCGCGTTCAGGTCGCCCAGGTTGGTCTCGCTGGAGCGGATGGCGCGGCTGCCGTTTTCATAGTTGATGGTGAAGTCGATTGCGGATTCTGCAATCTTCTCGTTGAGCAGTGCGTCAACCTTTTCCATCCATTCGGCCTTGATGGCTGCGGTGGCAGCATCGGAGCCGTCGAAGGACTTGATCAGGCTGGTAGTGATCTTGCCGTCCTGAATGGACATACGGCCGATGGCATTGAAGTAGTTGCCGGTCTGCGCCAGAACGACAGTCTTGCCGTCCTTGTCCTTGACTTCCTTGCCTTCCACAGTGCTGTGGGAGTGGCCGTCGATGAAAGCGTCCAGGCCGGAGACATTCGCAATCAGATCCTCGGAGTTCCAGGGATCGGAAGCGGGATCGTCGCCCAGGTGGCCCAGCGCAATGATGTAGTCAGGCTCTTCTGCCTTGGCTGCGTCGATGGCAGTCTGGACAGAGGCATACAGGTCGGAACCGTCAGCGCCGCCGGCGATGCCGTAGATGTAGTTGCCGGCTTCATCCTGGAAATACTTGGGAGTGGACTTGGTGAAGGATTCGGGGGTCGTGATGCCCACGAAAGCGATCTTCAGGCCGCCGGCTTCCAGAATCTTGTAGGAATCCAGAACGTTGTCACCCCTGACGCCGTCCTTCTCGTTGTAGAAGTTTGCGGAAACATAGGGGAAGTCAGCCTCGGCGATGATATCCTTGGTGCGGGCCATGCCGTAGTCAAACTCGTGGTTGCCCAGAGTTGCCAGGTCGTAGCCGGCGGAGTTCATCAGCTTGATGATGGTCTTGCCCTGATCCATGCCGCCGTAAGCGGTGCCCTGGACATGGTCGCCTGCGTCAACCAGCAGGACGCCATCGGCAACAGCGGCAGTCTGCTTCTTCAGATCCGCAATGGTGTCATAGGACAGGCTCTTATCGATATAGGTGTGAACGTCGTTGGTGTAGAAGATGACGACTTCGCCGTCTTCGCCCAGCTTTTCGCCGCAGTTGTTGGCGCAGACGCCGTCAACAAAGTTGTGGCCCAGAGCGGGGATCGTCTCGGTCTTGGTCTCGCCGCAGCGGGTGCAGGTGAGGACCTTTTCGCCGGGCTCGGTGCAGGTGGCTGCCTTGGTGACAGTGCCTTCATCCCAGGTGTGCGTGTCGCAGGGCTTGGTCTTCTCCTCGAAGACGGAGATGATCTTTGCAAACTCGGCACGGGTTGCGTTGCCCTGAGGCTGCAGATAGGTCTTGCTGCCAACGGGAGAACCGTTGATGATGCCCAGAGAGACCGCCCAGTTGAAGGCTGCCTTGGCATAGCGGGAGATGCTGCCCGCGTCGGGGAAGCTCTTCAGGTAGTCTTCCTTCACCTCGGGCTCACCGGCGAAGCGCCACATCATGGTGACCAGCTGCTCCCGGGTAACCAGGCCGTCAGGCTCGAAGGTGGTAGCAGTGGCGCCCTTCACGATGCCGGTCTGCTGCGCCCAAGCGATGCCGTTCTTGTACCAGTCTGCAACCAGATCGGTAAAGGTGGAAGGCTTGACGGACGGGATGACGGGATCTGCCAGACGGTAGAGAACCACAGCGGACATTGCACGGGTGCAGGTCTCGTTGGGGCCAAATCTGTTGGCAGAGACACCGTTCATCAAGAAGGGGTCATGGTTGACAACGTACTCCACGTACGGTGCAAACCAGTCGGTGGTAACGACATCCTTGAAGCCGCAGACGGAATCGGCTGCGAACACGGAAGGCATTACACCGATGACCATCGCGATAACCAGAAGCATCGCCATGATCCTCTTGAATGCGTTTTTCATTTTTTGTCCTCCTTAAATATCCAATTACCGGGCTTGCGCCCATTTTGGTCTTTTTATTTTACCAATTTTTTTTACAATTCGCAAGGTTGGGGCAGCACAATTCTCCGTTTTCACGGAGGGCTTTTTTGAAAGTGCCGTATTTCAAATTTTTCGCAAGAAAAAGCAGGAAAAACCTTAGAGATCATTGAGATTCCCGGAGAAAAAGATGCACAGCAGCAAAAAGGACGCTGCAAAAAGCAGCGTCCTTTCAGGCGGATTTGCGGTGATGTTCAAACCGGTCGCTGAACACAAAATACCGCTGGCCGAAGTAGTTGATAATGGCGTAGGCAATGGCCCCGATGGTCATTTCGCAGTTTCCCACAATCATCTCATATTCCTCCCCGCCGAAGGAGAAGAAGCTTCGCACAGACTGACTTCTCAGCAAAACGCCGGACAGCAGAGGCGCCGCAACATAATAGGAGAGGACATAGCAGACCAGCACCTCCGCCAGAAAGCGGAGAATTTGCTGCCAGGTGGAGCTCTGCCCGGGGAAGAGCAGATAGCGGCAGGACAGATACCAGATCAGGCTGCCCAGGGCATAGTTAAACAGAGGGGCGATGTGATCGCTGAAGCCGCACAGATTAAACAGCAGGAACATCAGTCCGGTACAGACCAGAAAATTCAGAACTCCCACAATCAGGTAATACACCAAAGTGCGGTCAACCATTTTTTTGATTTTTGCACTCATAAGCATCTCCAGAAAACACAGACGTGAAATCCGGTCTATTATACCGCATTTTCAGGGAAAAAGCAAGAAAAATCTTATGCCTTCGCCGCCAATTTGAAAACCTTGTCGGATTTTCCGATGACAATGATGTGGTCATCGGGGCGGAAGTGGTAGTCCGGGTCCACATTCGTGATGACATGATTGCCGTTTTTCACGGCGATAATATTGATCCCGTACTTCCGGCGGACATTGACAGCTACCACGGTCTGACCTGCCCAGTTGGTCAGAATGGGGATTTCATAGATGGATTCCGTATCCGTCAAGGGGACGAAGTCAAAGATATTGTCCGCATTATAGCGGATGGCCAGTTTCTCCGCCACCTCAGCCTCCGCGTAAACCACCTCGTCCGCTCCGATGGTTCTCAAAAGATCGGACTGAATGGACTGGTTCGCCTTGGCTACCACCCTCCGGGCTCCATGCTTTTTCAGCAGGCTGGTCACCACAAGGGAGGCCTGAAAATCCTCGCCGATGGTAACGAAGCACACGTCGAAATTATTCACGCCGAGAGACTTGATGACCGCCTCATTGGTGCAGTCGCAGATGCTGGAATCGGTAAACCGGTCAGCCAGCGATTCAATTACCTCCGGCCGATGATCCACGATCATCACATCGTTTCCCATCTGGTACATTTTCTTTGCCAGATGCCGGCCCATGCGGCCCATACCGATAATTAAAACAGATTTCATTGTATTTCTCCTTTATCCGATCAATAGCTTGCCCACGGGACGGTCAATGGGCGGTTCCTTCTTCCGCTCCGAGAACAGAAGCACGAAGGTCAGGCCGCCGATTCGTCCGGCATACATTAACAAAATTATGACAATCCGGCTTGCCGCGGACAGGGTGGGGGTGATTCCCAGAGAAAGTCCCACCGTAGCAATGGCGGAATTGACTTCATACATTGCCTGACTCATGGAGACCGGGTCAAAGGCGCAGACGGCTAAAACAGCGAAAACCGCCATCAGCAGATAGATGGTCACAATGGAGCAGGCCTGCCGCAGCATATCCCGGTCGATGTTGAAGCGGAAGGCGTTGACCTTGGTATAGCCCTTGGCGGAGACGATGGCGCTGAGCACCAGCACCGCAATGGTGGTGGTCTTGATGCCGCCGGCGGTGGAGCCGGGGCTGCCGCCGATGAGCATGAGCACATTGGTCAGCATTTTGCCGGACTCGCTCATGGAATTCAGGTCCACGGTGTTAAAGCCCGCCGTTCTGGGGGTTACGGACTGGAAGAAGGAGGCCAGAAGCTGGTCGCCCAGAGGCAGCCCCTTCAGGGAGGCGTTTCTTTCAAAAACAAAGAACAGGAGCCAGCCTCCCAGCAGGAGGATGCCGGTGGTTGTCAGCACCACCTTGGTATGGAGGTGATATTTTTTCCAATGATATTTCTGATTGCCCATATCCCTCCAGACCAGAAAGCCCAGACCGCCGATGATCACCAGCAGCGAAAGGGTGATGGTCACCAGGGGGTCGCCGGCATAGGCGGTGAGAGAGGAGAAGGGGGAACGGACGCCCATCAGGTCGAAGCCCGCATTGCAGAAGGCGGAGACGGCATGAAAGACGGAGAAATAGATTCCCCTGGCCGGGCCGAATTCCGGCACGAAGCGGATGGCCAGCAATGCGGCGCCGCAGGCCTCAAAAAGGAAGGTGAAGGGGATGATCTTACGGATCAGACTTCCCACGCCGGCCAGAGAGATATTGCCGGCGGACTGCATCAGAACCTTCCGGTCATACAGACCCAGCCGTCTGCCCAGGGCAAAGGAAATCAGCGTAATCACCGTCATAAAGCCCAGACCGCCCAACTGGATCAGGCAGAGAATCACCGTCTGGCCGAAGGTCGTCCAGCCGGTAAAGGTATCCCGCACCACCAGACCGGTGACGCAGGTGGCGCTGGTGGAGGTAAACAGGGCGTTGAGGAAGCCGGGAGCGTCTCCCTGATAGGAGACCGGCAGCATCAGCAGTCCCGCTCCGATCAGAATCACCACAAAAAACCCTAAAGCGATGAGCCGCGGCGGGCTGAGTTGAAATCTATGTTTTTTCTTCATCAAGGGACACCTCTCACAGGAACAGATAGCCGCAGGCCACACCCGCGGCCCCGGAACAAAGGATAATTTTAATAGGATTCACTTTTTTCAGCGCCGCCGTCACAGCGCCGGCAGCAATGACCAGAGTGCATAAAAACTCCGGCTTCAGGACATTTTCCAGTCCGGGGGCGGTATCATGGAAGAACACCGTGGGGAGCATCCCCCATAAGGCGCTCAGAAGCAGACCCACCACCGCCGCCCGCAGGCCGTACATCACGCCGCTGACGGTTTTGCTGTCCCGGAAGCGGACGTACATTTTGGCAACAAGGAGAATCACCAGAAAGGACGGCAGCACCACCCCCGCGGTGGCGCAGACCGCACCGGGCAGCCCGGCGGTCTCCGTGCCCACATAGGTGGAGATATTCACCGCAAAGGGGCCGGGCGTAGATTCGCTGATGGCGACAAAGTTGGCGATCTCCTCCGGGGACAGCCATCCATGGGCCAGAACCCGCTGCTGAATCAGGGGCAGCATGGCAAGGCCGCCGCCGAAGGTAAACAGGCCGATGGTAAAAAAGGTGGAAAACAGCTCCCAATAGATCATGGCCGCCTCCCCCGTCTTCGACCCACAGCGCAGAAGACCCAGCCCGCCGCGCCGCACAGAGCGATGAGGGCGATCACATTCCATTTCAGGATCGCCGCCCACAGGAAGGCTCCCGCCATAACGCACAGGGAGAACACATCATGCTCCGCTTTTTTCCAAAAGGAGACAAAAGCCTTCACGATCAGCCCCAGCACTCCCGCGCGGATGCCGAAGAAGGCATAGCTTACCACAGGCTTATCCATGACCCGCCGTAGGAAAAACGCCACAGCCAGAATGATCAGGAAGGACGGAAGCACCACGCCCAGCGTTGCGGCCGCCGCCCCGAAAAAGCCCGCGTACCGGAAGCCCACAAAGGTTGCGGCGTTGATGGCAATGGGGCCGGGGGTGGACTCCGCAATGGCCGCAATGTCCAGAAGCTCCCGGGAATCAAGGAGCTTCCGCTTCTCCGTCGTCTCATGCTCGATGAGCGAAAGCATGGCATAGCCCCCGCCGAAGGTAAAGGCGCCGATCTTCAAAAAAATCAGGAACATCCGCAGGGACCGCCCCAGGCGCTGCCGGAAGGTCATAGCTTTCCTCCTCCTTACAATTACAAAGAGTATAGCGCATTTATACAAAAAACGCAACTCCTGTTTTTTCAATTAGGAAAAGTATGAAAAATTTTTGAAATTTATAGAAAAGTGGTTGTATTTTGCCTTCTTTTGTTATAGAATATCACAGTGTGGCGCGGCGGACAGCCGCCACCGGTGAAAATCCCCCTATGTCCGCACCGAGGAACTATGCTGAATGTTGTTTTGGTTGCGCCGGAAATTCCGCAAAACACCGGCAATATCGCCCGCACCTGCGGAGCCACCGGCTCCGTTCTCCACCTGATCAAGCCTCTGGGCTTCGATATTTCGGAGAAGGCGGTGAAGCGTGCCGGTCTGGACTACTGGCATCTGGTGGATGTCCGGGTCTACGAGAATCTGGAGGACTTCTTTGCAAAAAATGACGTGAAGCAGCTTCGCCTGTTTTCCACCAAGGCGCCCCGTGCCCACACGGAAGCAGACTACGAGGATGGCTGCTATCTGTTTTTTGGCAGGGAAACCCGGGGACTGCCGGAGGATTTTCTCAACGCCCATTACGACGACTGCGTCCGCATTCCCATGCGTGAGGAAGCCCGCAGCCTGAATTTAAGCAATTCCGTTGCCGTAGGGGTTTTTGAAGCCCTGCGCCAGTTGGAATATCCCCATTTGAAAGACTATGGCAAAATGAAATTGTAATTTATTTCTACAGGAGGTCCAATATGAACTATAACAAGAAATCCGTAGAGTCCATCGACGTTCAGGGCAAGCGTGTTCTCTGCCGCTGCGACTTCAACGTCCCCACCAAGGAAGGCAAGATCACCAGCGATAAGCGGATCGTTGCCGCTCTGCCCACCATTGAATATCTGGTGAACCATGGCGCTCGGGTCATCCTCTGCTCCCATATGGGCAAGCCCAAGGGCGAATGGAAGCCTGAGCTGTCCCTGAAGGTGGTGGCAGACCGTCTGAGCCAGCTTCTGGGCAAGGAAGTAATCATGGCTGCCGACGTTGTGGGCGAGGACGCAAAGGCCAAGGCCGCCGCTTTGAAGGACGGCGAGGTCATGCTGCTGGAGAACGTCCGTTACATGAAGGGTGAGACCAAGAACGATCCCGAGCTGAGCAAGGAGCTGGCCTCCATGGCCGACATCTTTGTCAACGACGCCTTCGGCACCGCTCACCGCGCCCACTCCTCCACCGCAGGCGTAGCCGAGTATCTCCCCGCAGTCTGCGGCTACCTGGTGGAGAAGGAAGTTTCCATCATGGGCAAGGCGCTGGCCGATCCCACACGTCCCTTCGTTGCCATTCTGGGCGGCGCAAAGGTTTCCGACAAGCTGAACGTCATCAACAACCTGCTGGAAAAGGTGGACACCCTGATCATCGGCGGCGGCATGGCCTACACCTTCCTGGCCGCCAAGGGCTACAGCGTGGGCACCTCCCTGCTGGATTCCGAGAAGATCGACTACTGCAAGGAAATGATGGCCAAGGCCGAGGCCAAGGGCGTCAAGCTCCTCCTGCCCGTAGACACCGTGGTTGCTGCCGGCTTCCCCTCCCCCATCGACGCTCCCATTGAGGTCAAGACCGTTGCCGCCGACCAGATCCCCGAGGATATGGAAGGTCTGGACATCGGCGAAAAGACCCGTGAGCTTTTCGCGGAGGCTGTAAAGTCCGCCAAGACCGTGGTCTGGAACGGCCCCATGGGCGTGTTTGAGAATCCCACTCTGGCAAAGGGCACCATCGCCGTGGCCCAGGCGCTGGCGGATACCGACGCCGTGACCATCGTTGGCGGCGGCGACAGCGCGGCAGCCTGCGAGCAGCTTGGCTTTGCGAAGGAAATCACCCACATCTCCACCGGCGGCGGCGCTTCTCTGGAGTTCCTGGAAGGTCTGGAGCTGCCCGGCATTGCTTGTCTGGAAGACAAATAAATCATTACGGAAAACTTATAGGAGTAAGACAGAATGAACAGAAAATATCGTAAGACCCTCATTGCGGGCAACTGGAAAATGAACAAGACCCCCTCCGAGACCAAGGCCTTCATGGCTGAGCTGAAGGCCATGCTGCCCAAGGGTCGCTGGTGTGACATCGCCCTCTGCGTTCCTGCGGTCTGCATTCCCGCTGCCGTTCGCGCCATGCGTGAGACCCGTGTGGGCATCGGCGCCGAAAACTGCAATCCCAATCCCTCCGGCGCATACACCGGCGAAATTTCCACCGCCATGCTGACGGACGCCGGCTGTAAGTACGTCATCATCGGCCACTCCGAGCGCCGTGCCATGGGCGAGACGGACGCCGAGGTCAACGCAAAGGCTCTGGCCGCTCTGGACGCAGGTCTGATTCCCATCGTCTGCTGCGGCGAATCTCTGGAGCAGAGAGAGTCCGGCATCACCGAGGAATGGATCACCATGCAGATCAAGCTGGCGCTTGCCAACATCCCCGAGGATAAGATTCGCAAGGTGGTTATCGCCTATGAGCCTATCTGGGCCATCGGCACCGGCCGCACCGCCACTCCCGAGCAGGCGGAGGAGGTCTGCCAGATGATCCGTGTGGTTGTCCGCAAGCTGTTCGGCTCCAAGAATGCCCGTGCTACCACCATTCTGTACGGCGGCTCCATGAACGAGAAGAACGCCTATGAGCTGCTGGCTCAGCCCGATATCGACGGCGGCCTCATCGGCGGCGCCTCTCTGGTTCCCTCCAAGTTCGTCAAGATCATTGAGGACGCAAACCAGCCCACCGCCTAATCCGTTTCAAATTCAAGATTGATGTACAGGCTCCCCTTGACAATCAAGGGGAGCCTCAGACTGTCAAAAAAGTCCGGAACCGCCAAAATTGAGATTGTTTTTTCAGCAAAT
>JAEDOJ010000267.1 GCA_016302015.1 Oscillospiraceae bacterium
ACACCGTCATCAAGCTGGCGACCCGGATGCTGGGCAACCCCGTGGGCGAACCCCGGCGGCCCTTCAACTACCTCTGCCCCGAGGGCATCGAGGTG
Source organism: Oscillospiraceae bacterium (assembly GCA_016302015.1). Next base: position 96 of record JAEDOJ010000267.1, read on the forward strand.
CTGAAGCAGGTCCTGGCCGAGGATGCCGCCATGGGGCTGCACTAAGGATAACCCATTCGTCTTGACCCGGGAAACCGGTTAAGAAAATAAACGGCTCTTGCGAAACCCGCAAAAGCCAAAAAAGAAAAAAGGAGAAAATACTATGAAGAAGATCCTCGTTCTTGTCCTCGCACTGGTTCTGGTATGCCTGCCTCTGACGGTCAGCGCTGAAAGTGTTGAGCTGCTGATCGGCACCCAGGAGACCGGCACCGCCGGCTATACCTACGCCACCGCAATCATGAACTGCATCCAGACCATTGATGGCTACACCGTTTCTCTGGTGTCCAACTCCTCTGGCAACGTCACCTCTCCCATCCTGATCCAGGAAGGCGAGTGCGACATCACCGTTTCCAACTCCGCTCCTGCCCTGTGGGCCTCCACCACCGGTGTTGAGTCCGCCAGCCTGCCTGTCTGCCCCGATGTTCGCTGCATTGCCGGCGGCCTGGGCAAGGACTTCATCAACATCATGTTCACCAAGAAGTTTGTTGACGAGACCGGCATTTCCACCATCGAAGAGCTGGTGGAGAAGGAGCAGCCCGTCCGCCTGATCTGCAAGAAGAACGGCTCCTTCGGTGAGCTGGCTGCCGAGCGTGTCTTCGCCGTGTTCGGTGTGGACATCAACAATCCCCCCGCATGGCTGACCGTTGAGAAGGCCGGCGGCGCCGCCATCAAGGACGGCCTGTGCGACGACCTGTACGACATGACCATCGACCACATCGGTGCCGGCCAGGCCAACACCACCGAGCTGTGCATCAACCACGACATGGTTGACATCCAGATGAGCGAAGAGACCATGAAGGCTCTGTGCGAGCAGGGCTACGACTACGTCACCGTTCCTGCCGGTACCTGGAAGGGTCAGGATGTGGACATCCTCACCGTCGGTTCCCAGCAGTGCATCATCGTTGCCGCCGACATGCCCGATGACGTGGCCTACGCCATCACCAAGGCTCTGTGCGAGAACACCGACATCCTGGTCAACGCCTCCGCTGTCCTGGGCAACTTCAATCCCGAGGTCGCCGGTTCCAAGGCTCTGACCGGCTGCGACCTGCACCCCGGCGCTGCCAAGTACTATGAGGAAATGGGCTACGCGTTCAACTGATTGAAAATCTAAAAGAATCATAACCCATAGCAGGTCCGGGCACAGGTCTTGCTGTGCCCGGACTTCTCTTTCCCGGCTGTTGCCGCGGTTCAAAAATCTATCAGAAAGGGACATGGAACAAATGGATCAGAAAGTCCGTAAGTATAGTATCATTTTCCTTACCGTTGTTTTCTTTGTTTTCCAGATGTATCTGGCGCTGGTCAAGCAGCTGACCATCATGCTGCAGACCCCCATTCATATGTGCTTTGCGCTGGCACTGGTGTTCCTGTACAATCCTGCCGACAAGACCTATCAGAAGAAGCTGAAGAAAAAGCACGCTGCGGCAGGCACCACCGCCACCCAGGCTGAGATGGACAAATACGCCTGGACACGCTGGATTGACATTCTCTTCTACGCTGCCATTATCTTCGTGGCTGCTTACACCATCAACAATCTGGACCGCCTGGCTAAGTACGACATGGTTGCCTTCCATCCCACCACGATGGACAACATTGCCATGATCTGCATCGTTGTCCTCCTGCTGGAGGCGGTGCGCCGTACCCTGGGCAACGTCCTGTTCTTCTTTATCATTGCGTTCATCGCCTTCTCCTGGGCATCTCCCTATCTGCCCGGTGTGCTGCGCACCATCGTTCCCGCCAAGAAGCGTACCTTTGCCGCCATGTTCGAAAAGTTCGTGGAGGGCATGACCATGGGCGAGTCCGGTGTCTACGGCACCCCGCTGCAGTGCTCCGTCACCTCCCTGTTCTACTTCATCGTGTTCGGCGCCTTCTTCTCTGAGTGCGGCGGCGGTCAGC
>JAEDOJ010000039.1 GCA_016302015.1 Oscillospiraceae bacterium
ATACCGCGGAAACCTATGCGGTCTATCGTGAGGCGCTGACTGCGGGTCAGGCGGTTGTGAACAACGCTGCCGCCACACAGAATGAGATCAGCGGGGCGGTTGCACAGCTTCGTGCCGCAATCGCACAACTGAAGAGTCCGGCACAGGTAACGATTACCTTGAAAACGAAGATCGGAAATAAGGTTGAGGAGATCGAGAAGATCAAGATCGGCGGTGACACAGGGGACAGTTTCACAGTGGAGCTGCCCAACCGTCTGGGATACCGCTTCTCTTCCGCGGAAAATGCAACCTATACCCCCAACGTCTTTGGCGCAAGTCAGGGCATTCTCTCCGGAACCATCACAGAGGTTGACACAATCGTCACGGTGTGGTATGATAATTCCCCCTACACCGGACTGCTGGAAATGATGCTGGAGAATCCCATTAAGGATGACAGCTACACCAACTATGCGGCCTATCAGACGGCGCTGAACGAAGCGAAAGCCTTCTATAACGATATTTCGGCTGCGCCCAGAGCCTTAACCACACAGAAGACGGTAGATTCCTACCTGCAGAAAATCCTCTGTGCGGCAGTCTCCCTGACCAAGGCCAGCACCCAGACCAAGCTGTCCTGCTCCTTCAGCCCAGCTTCTGTGGTTGCGGGAAAGGTTGCCGTTTTGGAGGTGAAAACCTCCGAAAATGTGACGGATGTTACCATCAGCCAGAACGGAACCAGCGTCCAGCGCTTGAGCGTTTCCAGCCGGTTTGACGGCTCGGGCACGAAGCTGTGGAGAATCCTCTTTACGGCTCCGGCCACGGCTGGGACGTATGCGTATCAGGTATGCGCTCATTCCTCCGGCACGGAAGCCTTCTCCACCGTAAATCTGGAAGTAAAATAAGACACAAATTTCCCTGACCCGCTTTTCAGGTCAGGGAAATCTATTCAAAGGAGATAATCATGAGACAGGATGTTCCCATCAGACATATGCTTGCCATGCGGTGCGCAGCGGAAAGAATCCCTGTAACGGGCGGCTTTGAGCTGACTCCCAGATGCAATTTGAACTGTAAAATGTGCTATATCCATATGTCCCCTCAGGAGAGTGCCGAAAGGGGCCGGGAGCATACGGCGCAGGAGTGGATTGATCTGGGAAAGCAGGCGGTGGAAGCGGGGACGCTGTTTCTTCTTCTGTCCGGCGGCGAGCCTTTTCTCCGGCCGGATTTTCGGGAGATTTATCTGGGTCTGACAAAGCTGGGACTGTCTGTGTCCATAAATTCCAACGGTACGCTGATCGATGATGAGGCTGTGGAATGGCTGAAGCAGTCGCCTCCCGCACAGATCAATATCTCCCTTTATGGTGCCAGCCGGGAGACCTATGCTGCCCTTTGCGGCGATCCTATGGGCTATGACCGGGCGATTCACGCCATTGACGCCCTGCAGAGGGCGGGGATTCTGGTGTCTATTAACGCCACCATGACCCCCATCAATGACAGAGACATGGAGTCCATAGCGGCCTTTGGCAAGGAACGGGGTCTGCAGGTCAAATCCACCTATTATCTTTTCCCGCCGGAGAGAAGAGAGCCCGGCAGTCCCCGGCCTCTCCGGCGATATGACCCGGAGACCATGGGAAGGCTGTCTGCGAAGGCACAGTGGCTGACGGAGGATCAGCAGCGACTCCGTGCCTTCGCCCAACAGCAGGCGGATGGAGAAAATTTTGAAAAGCTGGATGATTGCGTATTTTCCAAGGATGCGGCCATGGGCTGCCTGGCGGGAAGCTCTCAGTTCTGGGTGACCTGGGATGGCAGAATGACCCCCTGCGGCATGATGAATCAGCCCTGTGCCCAGCCCTTCCAAAGGGGCTTCCGGGAGGCCTGGAAGCAGATTGCGGAGGAAACCTCCAAGCTCCGTCTTCCGCCCCAGTGCAAGGCCTGCGCCCTGCGAAGCGCCTGCCTGTCCTGTGCGGCAATCAATTACTGTGAAACCGGGCGCACGGACACCCGGCCGGACTTCCTGTGCAGACTGACGGCCTCCTATTGCAGAACCTTGAAAGAATTGTGTAAATAAACAAAGCCGGGATCAGGCGAGTCTGATCCCGGCTTTTGCGATCGTATCATAGGTCATTTTTCAGGATTTCAGGGAAAATGGCGTCAAATTCCTCTGCGGCAAAGGTGCGGAGTCTGGAGCAATAGGCGTCGTAGGCGGTAAGAATTTTTTCTGCCTTGGTGGAAAGACGGGCACCTCCTCCGTTTTTACCGCCTGTGGTGGATTCCAGCAGCTTGAAGCCCAATTCGGCTTCCGAGGCTTTGATGACGGTCCAAGCCTTGGAGTAGGCCATTTCCATGGAGATGGCGGCGGCACGGAGAGAGCCTTCCTTCTGCACGTTGCGCAGCAGCGAGGCCACCCCGGGGCCGAAGCACTTGCCTTCTCCGAAAATGCGGACGGTCAGGACGGGTCTGAATGTTTTTTCCATATAAAAAGTATATCACAGTCCGAAGGGAGCCGTCAACGTTTTTTTCATTGACGAAGGGGATTCTTTGTGTTATTCTAAGTTCAGAACAACGAAAAAGCGGATAGCTGCAAAAAGGAGAAAACTGGAATGCGTATTTTGATTCGAGGCGCCGGAGATCTGGCGTCGGGCATCGCACTGCGCCTGCATCATGCGGGAATGTCCATTGTGATGACCGACCTGCCCAAGCCCACCGCCATTCGCAGGACGGTGTGCTTTTCTCAGGCGATCCTGTTTGGAACCATGCAGGTGGAGGATGTGACTGCGGAGTTTGCGGAGTCCTCCGCAATGGGGGAGGAAATTCTCCAACGTGGAAATATTGCGGTGCTGGCTGACCCGGAGGCGGCCTGCATTGCAGAGCTGAAGCCTGACGCTGTGGTGGACGCAATCCTTGCCAAGCGAAATTTGGGCACGAAAATCACGGATGCGCCCTGTGTTGTTGGGGTTGGGCCGGGATTTACGGCGGGAGTGGATTGCCATGCCTGCGTGGAGACCATGCGGGGGCATACTCTGGGGAGAGTCATCACCGAAGGCTCGCCCATCCCCAATACCAACATCCCCGGCCTGATCGGGGGCTTTGCGGGGGAGCGGGTGCTTCGCGCTCCCGCAGACGGAGTGTTCCGTCAGACCAGAGAGATCGGCGATCTGGTCAGGCAGGGAGAGATTGCCGGATATGTGGGAGAAGAACCCATGGTCTGCCAGATTTCCGGTGTGCTGCGGGGACTGCTGGCGGACGGAACGCCGGTATTCAAGGGCATGAAAGCCGGGGACGTGGATCCCCGGGGAGACATTTCCTATTGCACGCTGGTCTCTGATAAGGCGCTGGCCATCGGCGGCGGCGTTTTAGAGGCAGTATTACGGTTTGGAGGAAAGAACTATGGAAGAGATTAAACTGACAAAGCTGGCAAAATGTGCGGGCTGCGGCGCAAAGGTCGGCGCAGGGGTGCTGGCAAAGCTGCTGGACGGAATCAAGGTGCATCACGATCCCAATCTGCTGGTGGGCTTTGACAAGTCGGACGACGCCTCTGTCTATAAGATCACCGAGGAGCTGGCACTGGTGCAGACGGTGGATTTTTTCCCGCCCATTGACGACGATCCCTATATTTACGGACAGATTGCGGCGACCAATGCCCTTTCCGACGTCTATGCCATGGGGGGCGAGCCGAAGCTGGCGCTGAATATTATGGCGGTACCCGATTCTCTGCCCAGGGAGGCGGTTCATGACCTCCTGCGGGGCGGCTACGACAAGGTCTATGAGGCCGGCGCAATTATTACCGGCGGCCACAGCATTCTGGACGACGAGCCGAAGTACGGGCTGGCGGTGACCGGGTTTGTTCACCCGGACAAGCTGCTGAAGAACTGCGGTGCGGAGGTTGGGGATGTGCTGTTCCTGACCAAGCCCCTGGGCATTGGCATTCTCACCACTGCCGCCAGAGTTGATATGGTCTCTGAGGAAAACAAAAAGCGGATGAAGGAATTGATGACCACGCTGAACAAGGGCGCCCGGGACGTGATGGTGAAATACCGTGTCCATGCCTGCACGGATGTCACCGGCTTTGGCCTTTTGGGGCATGGACTGGAAATGGCGCAGGGAAGTCAGGTGGAGATCGAGCTGGACACCAGCGCCATAGACCTGATTGCAGAGGCCAGGGAGCTGGCGGAAATGGGCATCATCCCCGCGGGAGCCTACCGAAACCGGAATTTTGCGGAAGCTGCCGTGGATCCCGGGGATGTGGAGCTGGCGGTGCAGGATATGCTGTATGATCCACAGACCTCCGGCGGCCTGCTGATGGCGGTACATCCGGAGGATGCGGACGCTCTGTTTGAAGAACTGAAAGGTGCCGTTCCCTCGGCACAGAGAATCGGCGTGGTAAAGCCCTATGGTGGGGGCAGTTATATTTTCCTGAAGTAAGGAGGAACCGCCATGGATGTTGTTGACCAACTGCGAGCCTATGTACCGGTGAATGAACAGGAGGCGCGGGATCGGGAGCTGATCCTGCGATACATAGAGGAAAACAAGGATGTGTTTACCCGGAACAATCGGGTCGCCCATATGACGGCTTCCGCCTGGGTCACCAACCAGGAGCATACCAGGGTGCTGATGGTCTATCATAATATCTACAATTCCTGGTCCTGGTGCGGAGGACACGCCGACGGAGATCGGGATCTGCTTCATGTGGCCATGAAGGAATGCATGGAAGAGACCGGGGTGACGGGGGTGAAGCCTTTGCTGGAAACGCCGGTGTCCGTGGAATGTCTGACGGTTGACGGCCATGAAAAGCGGGGCGAGTACGTCTCCAGCCACCTGCACCTGAATGTAACCTATCTGCTGGAGGCGGATGACCGGCAGACCCTGCAGGTCTGCGAAGGGGAGAACAGCCGGGTGGGCTGGTTCACCCCGGAGGAGGCGCTGAAGGCGTCCACGGAGCCATGGTTCGTGGAAAGAATCTACGCCAAGCTGAACCGGAGACTGGGAGAATTGGCCTGATATCCGTTGCTTTTTCCGGCATTTTATGATATAATATCCAAAATTTCATTTTGGAGGACCCATGAAAGACCAAGTCTATATTTCGGTGGCTGGGCTGACGGTTGAACTGAATTATCTCCACAGGGAGATTTTGCGGCTCTGCGGGGATTATGTGATCAATAAGCCGGAGACCGTGGACATTGTCGCCGTTTCCACCGAGGAGAAAATTCAACGGGAAATCAACAGAGCCCAGGAGCCGGTGTCCCCCGTCAACGGCGAGGAATGCTGTCTGTTTCGTGACGTTGCGGAGCAAGCGCCTCTGCTTGGCCGCTTCCTGATGCACGGCGCAGCCATTTCCTACGCCGGGAAGGGATATCTGTTCACCGCGCTGAGCGGAACCGGGAAAACCACCCATATCTCCCTCTGGAAGAAATATCTGGGGGATGAGGTGGATATTATCAACGGAGACAAGCCCCTGATCCACGTTTCGGAGGAGGAGGTTTCTGTCTGCGCTACCCCCTGGGCGGGGAAGGAGCGTTGGCACAGAAATTGCGCCTATCCGCTGGGGGGGATTTGCCTGATCAGCCGGGGCGTTGGCAACCGCATCCGGCGGATCGAACCGAGGGAGTATCTGAACCTCCTGCTCCAGCAGATCTATATGCCCGCCAATCCGGCGGCGCTGACGGCAACCCTTGACCTGGTGGATCGGATGCTGGCTCGTGTGCCTGTTTACCTACTGGAATGCGATATGTCGGAGGAGGCGGTGAAAACCTCCTTCCGCGCGGTGACAGGCTTGGAATACCGGCGCAGCGAGAAGGAAGGAACCAAAGAATGGGACGCTGTGAAGCGGCCGAAAAACGAAAAACCAATGCAGGTGATTGCGAATCAGACCTTTGATGAAGAGCGGGCCTTGTACGGCTCCCACGATCTTGAGATCGTGGACTGTACCTTCGACGGGCCTGCGGACGGAGAGAGCGCATTGAAGGAATGCGGGAACATCAGGGTCAGAGGCTGCTACTTTAATTTACGATATCCCTTCTGGCACGTTGAGAATTTGGGCATCATTGATTCCCAACTGACGGAAGGCTGCCGGGCGGCTCTGTGGTATTCAAAACGCGTTTCCATTCAGAATACGAAATTACACGGAATCAAAGCCCTCAGGGAGTGCGAAAGAGTGCTGATCCTGGACAGCGACATTCTGTCCCCGGAGTTTGGCTGGTCTGTCAATGGCATGATCATGCGGGACAGCACGGCGGTCAGTGAGTATTTCATGCTGCGGTCAAATAATTTGCAGTTCCACAATGTAAAGTTCAAGGGAAAGTATTCCTTCCAGTATATTCGGGACTCGGTGTTTGAGAATTGCGTCTTCGACACCAAGGACGCCTTCTGGCACGGCGAAAACGTCACCGTGCGTAACAGCGTGCTCAAGGGCGAATATCTGGCGTGGTATTCCAACGGACTGACGCTGGAAAACTGCAAAATCGTGGGAACCCAGCCTCTGTGCTATTGCAGGAATCTGAGGCTGATCAACTGCGAGATGATCGACACCGATCTGAGCTTTGAAAAGTCTGAGGTGGAGGCCACTCTGACTGCTCCCATTGTCAGCATCAAAAACCCGCTGAGCGGGAGGATTTCTGTCCCCGCCGTAGGAGAAATCATCCGGGACGATCCAACCTGTACAGGAGAAATTTTGGTTCGATAACAAGTGTTGGGGTCATTGCCTGACCCCAACACTTATTCGTCTTCTATGGAAATTTCGGCCTTCATGACCTCGGCCAGAATGTCGGCGGCCTCGTCCACCAGCGCTTTGGTGTGGGTCGCCATCAAGCTGGTACGCAGAAGGCATTCGCCCCTGGCGCAGGCGGGAGGCAGAACAGGATTCACATAAACGCCCCGCTCATAGGCCATATGGGCGCGAAGCAGGGTATTTTCCAAGGTGTAGGTATAGATGGGCACGATGGGCGTGGCGGATTCGATGATGTGCAGACCTCTTGCTTTGTATTGCTCTCTTGCGTAGGCACTGATGTCGGCCAGCCTGGTGACCAGCTCCGGATGCGCCTTCAGATGGCGCAGAGACGCCAGCGCCACGGCGCAGTTGGCAGGAGGAATGGAGGCGGAGAAGATAAAGGGGCGTGAGGCGTGGCGGGCGTACTCAATGACCTGCCTGCTGGCTGCCACATAGCCGCCCAGAGAGGCCAGAGACTTGCTGAAGGTGCCCATGTAGATATCCACGGAATCCTCCAGGCCGAAATGGCTGGCAGTACCCCGACCGCCCTTGCCAAGGACGCCCAGACCGTGGGCATCGTCCACCATGACCCGAGCGCCGTACTTTTTTGCCAGCGCGCAGATTTCCGGGAGCTTGGCGATGTCGCCGCCCATGGAGAAAACGCCGTCGGTGACGATGAGAGAGCCGGCGGTTTCGGGAACCTTCTGCAGTTGACGCTCCAGATCCTCCATGTCCCCATGACGATAACGGAGCATCTTGCCGAAGCTGAGCTTGCAGCCGTCATAAATGGAGGCGTGATTCTCCCGGTCGCAGATCACATAGTCGTGGATGCCGACGATGCAACTGATGATGCCCAGATTGGCCTGAAAACCGGTGGAAAAGGTCATAACAGCTTCTTTTCCCAGAAACGCCGCCAGTTCCTCCTCCAATTCCAGATGCATTTCCAGGGTGCCGTTGAGAAAACGGGAGCCGGAGCAGCCGGTGCCGTACCGCTCCAGCGCCTTGATACCGGCCTCGATCATTTCATCGTTGATGGTCAGACCCAGATAGTTGTTGGAGCCGAGCATGATCCGCCTCTGGCCTTCCATTATGACCTCCACATCCTGACGGGACTCCAGCGCATGGAAATAGGGATACAGTCCCTTCGCCCGGTATTCGTCGGCAAGGGTAAATTTGCCGCATTTTTCAAAAATATCCATATGATTTTTCCCTCATTATTACTGTAGCAGGCTTGAATGATGCTGAAATTCAGCGAATTACAGCAATTATATCTTAAAAAGACAGAAAAAGCAAGAAATTTTTGAAAAGCGGGCTGGTCTGCCACACACCGGCTGGGGAGTTACTGCACATGGGTGTGATTGTTGATATGGTCGATGCAGTAACAGAAATACCCGGCGCACTTGGAGCAATACCGGAATTCCAGACCGGGACAATCCGCATCCGTCCGCCCGCAGACGGTGCATTTGTGACGGTAGGGTCTGGCGCCGCTGTCGTTGGTGTATTTTTTTGCCCAGTTGGGGTTGGGCCGGGTGTCCTCCGGGTCAAAGCCGTAGGAAGCGGTCTTCTTCCTCCGCTGTACATGGAGCCGCCGGAAGCTGGGGAGCAGATTTTTTACATTGCGGCCGAAGAACAGGAAGTAATTCAGCAGGGCAACCAGCGGGAAGAGGCAGAACAACAGCCAGCCGATGCCGAAAATGGGATACATCACAGACCACAGCATCAAGGAGCGGACGATCCCATAGAGGGTGATGCCGAAATACACCCATGCCATCCACTTCATTTTCACGGGGATGATCATGTAAATATACACCCGGGTCTCCGGAGCAAGGGTCGCCACCGCAAGGAACATGGAAAGGTTCAGGTACTCTGAGGTGATGAGCATGGGCAGATCGAAGCCCCAATAGAGAATCATTGCCACCAAATCAGTCAAAAGAATACCGATCAGATAGAACAGATTAAACCGCAGGGTTCCCCAGGTTCGTTCCAGCACGGAGCCGATCCAATAGTAAAACAGAATGGAAATCACGGCGCCCAGAAAGGTGCTGAACAGAAACACGCTGTTGGACGCAAAGGTGAAGATATAAGTAAAAAGCCGCCAGACCTGTCCTTTCATAATCCATCTGGGATCGAAGATCAGCAGGCTCACAAGTCCGCTGTTCCAACGGCCAAGCACATAGACCACGGCGTTGGCAATACAGATCCACATCATCAGTCTGGGAATGCCCTTGTCCCGGTGGCGGAACAGGAATCGATTCATGTCACGTTTCAAATTTGCCATAATATTCCTCCTTTGGATTGGTTCTATTGTAGCGGTTTTTTCTCAGCTTGTCTATAAACAAACTATAAATTTTGTGAAATGGTTGAAAAAAACAGAGAGTGTGGTATAATCGGAGGGAAAGAGAATGGAGGTATTGCCATGAGTCATGTCAGGGATCAGTCCCTTGCCGAATACGGCCGGATGAAAATTGAATGGGTTCGGGATTTTATGCCGGCGCTGGTTGCGATTCGGGAACGGTTTGAGAAAGAAAAGCCCTTTGCGGGGAAGAAAATTACCATTTCCATCCATATGGAAGCCAAAACTGCCTTTTTGGCCCTCTGCCTTGCGGCGGGCGGCGCAGAGGTTCATGCCACCGGCTGCAACCCCCTGTCTACCCAGGATGATGTGGCCGCGGGTCTGGCCTCCATGGGAGTTGAGACCTATGCCATGCACGGGGTCAACAGCCAGGACTATCAGAAGCTGCTGGTGGAGGCTCTGTCCTGCCACCCTGATTTGATTATTGACGACGGAGGGGATCTTTTAGACCTGCTCAGCGGAGATTATGCGGAGCTGGGCGATCATATCATCGGCGGCGCGGAGGAAACCACCACCGGCATCCACCGCCTCTATGCCCGTGCCAGAGAGGGTCTGCTGCCCTTCCCAATGATGAATGTCAACGACGCCAAGTGCAAGCACTTCTATGATAATAAGTACGGCACCGGTCAGTCCGTCTGGGACTCCATTATGCACACCACCAACCTGCTGGTGGCGGGGAAGACGGTTGTGGTGGCG
>JAEDOJ010000268.1 GCA_016302015.1 Oscillospiraceae bacterium
GGTCCATGGTGATCTGCATACGGCCGCCGCCGGAGGCGATGGCATAGTCGCAGCCCTCGGTGTTCAGCTCAGAGAGCACCGTTTCCAGCTGCTCCACATACTCCAGAGCGGAGGTGGCGGGCACGTCACGGCCGTCCAGCAGAATGTGGCAATAGGCCCGCTTGACGCCCTCGGCATGGGCCTGCCGCAGCAGGGCAATGAGATGGCTGATGTTGGAATGGACGTTGCCGTCGGACAGCAGGCCCAGGAAATGCAGAGCCTTTCCCTCCGCCGCGTTGGAAATCAGATCCTTCCAGGTAGCGGACTGGTACAGGGCGCCGTTTTCGATGGACTCGCCCACCAGCTTGGCGCCCTGAGAGTAGACCTGACCGCAGCCCAGGGCGTTGTGGCCAACCTCAGAGTTGCCCATATCATCGTCAGTGGGCAGGCCGACGGCAGTGCCGTGGGCCTTCAGATACGTATGGGGGCAGGTCGCCAGCAGGTGATCCAGGGTGGGGGTATTGGCGACCTTTACTGCGTCCCCGCTGCCGCCGTCGCCCTTGCCGACACCGTCCATAATCACAAGAACAATGGGTTTTTCCATATGTGTACCTCCCGAAAGCGAATTCTTCGCGTATTTTTGCATTTTATCAGTCATATTATTTTACATCATTTTTTCCAAACTTACAACCACTTTTTTATTTTTTCCGTTCCAAACAAAAATACTTCCGGGAAAGTCAGAAAATGAGTGATTTTCCCGGAAGTTGTTAAAATTCTTTTAATGATTGTCCGTTTTCCGCACCAAACACCGGGCGTGGCCGTTGCCTGATCGGGCGTTTATCCCCGATACTTGCCGCCCTTATTGCGGGTGCCCCGGACGATCAGCGCGCCGATCAGCAGCACTGTCAGCACGCCGGCAATGATCACCACACCGATCCAGCCATCGCCGCCTACCCGCTCCACCACAGTCTTTTCCTCGGTGGCTTCGGTGGTCTCGGCAGCCTCCGTAGTGGGCACGGTGGGCGCTTCGGTTTCAGGAACCGTGGTTTCCGTCGGCTGTGTCTCGGGTTCCGTAGTCGGCACCGTTGTCGGCTCGGTAGGGGCTTCCGTAGGCGCTTCCGTGGGGGCTTCGGTGGGAGCTTCCGTCGGGGCGGTGGTCTCCTCTTTCGCCTTGGTTTCCTCCGCGGCCTCCGTCTCCTCCGCTTCCTGTGACGCCAGGTTGGCAGCCACCGCAGAGGCATCAAAGTTGCCCATCATGATGCCCAGTTTCCCGCCATAGCTGCTGATGAGCTGGGACACGGACTGCTGAGGCCAGGGGTTGTTGGTGGGGTAGAAAACGGAGATATATTCGCCGGTCCACAGGCAGCTGTCACTGAACCGTGGCATACCGCCGTCACAATATACATACTTCAGACCGGCACAGTCCCGGAAGGACTCCGCGCCGAAGATCCGGAAGGTAGCCGGCAGATGGATATAAGAGATGTTCTTGCAGCCGTTGAACGCCTTGGCGCCAATCTCCACCAGGGCATCACCGAAATCTACGGTCTTCACCCGGGTGTAGCCGGAAAAGGCCTTGTCGCAGATTTTGGTCACACCGCCGGTGAGGACGATCTGCTCAATGTGATCCTTGTGTTCCTCCCAGGGAGAACCCTCCGCCATTTCTCCGCTCCCGGAGATGGTCAGGGTGTAGCCATCCAGGGACCAGGTCAGCCCATCGCCACAGGTGCCGCTGGCAATGATGACATCCAGGGCACAGGCCATGGGCGCCAGTGCCGCGATCAGCAGGCAGGCCGTCAGAATACTGAGAATCAGTCGCTTTTTCATAGGTATCGATTCCTTTCCAAAGGATATGTTGTTCCGTCAATTCATGGTTCCTTCCGCTCTTTCGAACAGCTCCGCGATCCGTTCCCGCAGGGCCGCAGCCTCCGGAGCGTCAGAAGTGCCGTTTGTATCGATCCACGCCGCCGATGCCGCCTGGGCATCCTTCAGCGTCTCCAGGTCATAGCTCAGATCCGCCACCCGGA
>JAEDOJ010000269.1 GCA_016302015.1 Oscillospiraceae bacterium
GTACGGTAGACCGGGAGTTGCGATGAAAGCCAAAATTCTTGCGAAGCAAGAGAAGAATATCTGAAAAAGTTCGGAGATCTTCCTGTGTTTCCATAGAATCCCAAAATACGGATTTCCTGAAAATAATCTCAATTTTGGCGGTTCCGGGCTTTTTTGACAGCCTGGAGGCCGTCCTTTGGCGGCCTCATTTCCCATTCCATTCCTTCACACGGGATACGGTGATCTCCGGCTTCTCGTTCAGAGAAATCCAGAACTTTTGGAAGTTGTTTTCCCACTTTCTTCCCACGAATTCCACCCGAAAGGACAGCTTGAAATTATTTTCCCCTGTGTTCTCCACCTGAAGATCCTCCGTCCGAAGGCTGAAGCGTTTTTCCGCTTCCTGCAGGTCGTCGATGGATTTTGAGATGTCCGTAGTATTGACCGTCACCTGCCACAGGGGGTGCTTCCGGCGGATCAGCTTTTTCTGGAGCCACTCAAAGACCAGCAGCGTACAAACCACGGCGGCCGCACCCACGAAGGACAGGAAATAATAGCCCGCTCCCACGGCCACGCCCAGACAGGCCACCACCCAAATACCTGCGGCGGTGGTCAGCCCCTTTACCGAGGTGCCGTCCCGAAGAATGGTTCCCGCCCCCAGAAAGCCCACACCGGCAATCACCTGCGCCGCAAGCCGGGCAGGATCGGGGCTTGCCCCCAATTGGGAATATTCCTGAAAGATCAGTTGCCCGGTGATCATCACGGTACAGGCGCCCAGAGAAACCAGCGTATAGGTACGCATTCCGGCGGGATGCTTGGAATACTCCCGCTCCGTTCCCACAATGGCGCCGATGACCATAGCGCAGAGCAGACGGATAATCACCTCCCAGGCAGGAAGGGGCACGGTTCTGCTGATGGTTTCCAAATATGTCATAGGCTCAGTCTCCTCTCCTCCTTCCATTCTATCGTATTTTCTCTGATTTGTAAACAAAAAAAGCCATAGTCCGGACTGTCGGACTATGGCTCAGGATCAATACAGATTGTTTACCGCCCGGAGGGCCATAACGGCGACCTCTTCTCTTCTGGCGTAGCCCTGAGGTCTTGTTCCGTCGGTTATGCCCGCTTCAACAGCCTCCGCCAGCTCCTCCTTCGCCCACTGGCTGGCTTTGCTGTTTTTCCCCTCCAGAATCACTTGGATTCGCTCATCAATCAGAGCGATCACTTCCTCTCTGGTCATATCAATTTCCCCCTTTCGGTAGCCGTTTAAGCCCAACGCTTTGATCAAGGTCGGATAATCCTTCCTCATTTCGTTCTGATCCACGATCATGCCTGCCATATACCGGTTTCGCAGATAGTTCACTTCCCCGCCAAACTGCCAGACGCCAAAGTTCAGCTTCGGTTCGCTGGTGGACCACTGGGCAATCCAAAGCTCAATGCCCTCCAGCCGGTCAAAAAACACCTCGCCGGCAATCCAACTGGTAGAGGTGTACAGCCCCGTATAGAAGCCGATCTTCCGCAGCGTATCGCACCAGACCTGAATGATCCGGGTCAGGCTGTCTCTGGACAGATTTTGCTGTGTCTTCGCCTCCACATCCATATACACGGGAAGCTCAAACTGCCGCCCCCGCAGGCAGGTCTTGTAAAAGCGCATGGCTTCCTCCTCCGCCTGCGCCTCCGTGACCGCACGGCTGAACCAGTAGGCTCCGACGGGGAGATTTCTTGCCTTTGCCTGGTCGTAAAACTCCCCGAAGCATTGATCGCTGTAGGAGCCGTCGCCACCCCTCAGGATGACAAACTCCGCTCCCTCCTGCACCAGTCGGTCAAAATCGATGCCTCTCTGATACTCGGACAAGTCAACGCCTAAGATTCCCTTCACTTTTCCACCTCCGGTAAGCCTGCAATGGACGTGAGCAGAGACAGAATTCCGGCCAAAATTGCGGCGGACGCCACATTCAGCCAGCTTACCTGGGACACCAGTGCGCTGGTGCTGATCACGGCGGTCGCCGTCTGGGCCACCGTTTTCAG
>JAEDOJ010000040.1 GCA_016302015.1 Oscillospiraceae bacterium
CATTCCGCCGCCCATACCGCCGCGGTATCCGCCTTTTGCCATAATTCGTTTCTCCTTTTTGATTATTTCATATCGATCAGATCGGGATGATCCGCACCGAAGTCCATCAGCCGTTGAAAACTCTGGTTTTCCGGCTGTTTTTTGATTTCTCCCGCAGAAATGAGCCGCAGCTTCACCGGCCTTCCGGCTAAGCCGGAGGCGCATTCCGTCACCGTCTGCATCACATTGGGACGGCTCAGAATCATTTCCGCAAATTTCAGGTAGCGCAGCTCCACCACGTCCCCCCGGAGCGTTCCGGTAACCGGGGCATTTTCCCCCAGAGCGAACATTCCCACTGCGGGCGGTCGAAGTGTGCTTCGCAGCTTCTGCACCAGTCTGGGCCAAAAATCGTCCGTCTGAGGCTGGGGCCGCAGCTCCTCCTCAGGAAGAGGGGGCGCCTCGTCGGGAATGTGAGGCCGCTCTTCCTCCTCCGGTTCCTCCGCCGGCTGCACCCTTATCCCCACCAATCCGCTGGCAATTTGATTCTCCAGCCGGCTGATCCTGGCATTGAGGGCGGCAGCGTCCATGACGGCTTCCGGCTCACACAGACGGATCAGGCACAGCTCCGCGTCAATGCGCCGGTTGGCGCTGGTGCTGAAGCCCGCTGCGGCATCCCGAAGAATTGCCGTCATACGCAGCAGCTCTCCCGCCCCGAACAGGGTCATCAGGGTCTTCAGCTCCCCTTCCGTGCAGATCCCGGAGACCATTGCCGAACCGGAGCCGGAGGTTCTCAAAATCAGGAGATCTCTGGCCGCCGTGCAAAGCTCATCCAGCATGGCCGCCAGATCCTTGCCCTCGGCATATTGGCTGTTAAAGAGAGACAGCACCTTTCGGGTATCATGCGCCCCGATGGCCTGCATCATTTCCGCCGTTTTTCTCGTCCCCGCCAGGCCGAGGACTCTGCAAACCTGCTCCGTGTCGATCCGCCCCGTTACCGCAGAGGCGCACTGGTCAAGAAGACTGATGGCGTCACGCATTCCCCCGTCTGCCAGACGGGCCAGATAGGCGGCGGCCGCCGGGTCCAGATCGATCTGCTCCCGGTACGCAATCAGATTCAGCCGGTCTACGATATCCTCCGGAAGAATTCTCCGGAAGGTAAACCGCTGACAGCGGGACAGGATGGTCACCGGAACCTTATGCAGCTCCGTGGTGGCCAGAATAAACAGCAGATGGTCGGGAGGCTCTTCGATAATCTTCAGCAGGGCATTAAAGGCGCTGAGAGAGAGCATATGCACCTCGTCGATGATATACACCCGCTTTTTGACCTGCGCCGGGGAATAGATGGCGTCGTCCCGCAGGGAACGGACGTTATCCACGCCGTTATTGGAGGCGGCGTCAATCTCCAGCACATCCATACAGGCACCTGCGTCGATGCTCCTGCAGGCCTCGCAGCAGTTGCAGGGGTTGCCGTCCACCGGATTCAGGCAGTTGACCGCCTTGGCCAGAATTTTCGCGCAGCTGGTCTTGCCCGTGCCTCTGGTTCCGGTGAACAGATAGGCATGACTCAGCCGTTGATTCACAAGCTGGTTCTTCAGCGTCTGGGTCACCACAAGCTGTCCCGTCACATCGTCAAAGGTCTGGGGACGGTATTTTCGATATAAAGCCTGATACATCCGCTCACCTCCGAACAGAGATAGTATAATCCATAACCGAAGAAAATGCAAACAGAAAAATTCGCAGAGGGGTGAAACCCTCTGCGAAGGAAAATTCGGCCCATGACAAGATCGCACACCCACATTTGAATCCAGTACCATACCCGTTTCCCGGGCAGCCAGCTCAGGAACGGCTGGCTCACGGCACACGAACAGATCCGCTTAATGCTGCTCGGTTCCCCGCCTGACATGGTTCACGGGAGTTCGTTGCGTGAGACCGATCCCTCAACACCGCTTACACGGACGGACGGTACAGCATGAACCCGGGTGTGGGAATTCATCCCTGCTATAGCGGATTGCAGGTAACAGGGCACCGCTATCTCCCCGACTAGTGCGACCTTGTCACAGGCCGAATGAACTATGAAATTAGTCGACCTCTGCCAGTCTGTCTTCGATAAAGTCTGCCAGATCGCCGATGGTCTCCAGCTTCATCTCGCCTTCCATGTCGAAATCCACACCAAGCTCTTCCTCCATGTCCATAACCATCTCGATCATGTCCAGGGAATCCAGATGTAAGCTGTCGAAGGTGGTATCACGATCCATCTCGTCAACGGGAATGTCCAGCTGCTCAGAAAGGTATGTTCTGATCTTTTCGTACATATTTCTCCTCCTCTCAAGTTCACTGAGATTCTAAGACTATGATACGATTTTTTTCGCCGTTGTCAAGTATTTTTTTCAGTTCAGGAAATCCCGCAGGATTTTTGACCGGGAAGGGTGGCGCAGCTTCCGCAGGGCCTTGGCCTCAATCTGGCGGATTCGCTCCCGGGTGACCTGAAATTCCTCGCCTACCTCCTCCAGGGTGTGCATCTTTCCGTCCAGCAGACCGTAGCGCAGGCACAGCACCTTTTCCTCTCTGGGAGTCAGGGTTTTCAGCACGTCCGCCAGTTGCTCCTGCAGCATGGCAAAGCTGGCCGCGTCCGCAGGCTCGGAGGCGTCCTCGTCCTGAATAAAATCGCTGAGATGGCTGTCGTCCTCTTCGCCCACCGGAGTTTCCAGAGAAATCGGCTCCTGCGCCACGCGCATGATTTCCTCCACCTTCTCCAGCGGCATATTCACGCGCTCTGCGATCTCATGGGAGGTGGGGTCCCGTCCCAGCTCCTGCAGCAGCTCCCGGGAGGCTCTGGAAACCCGGTTGATGGTCTCCACCATATGAACCGGAATCCGGATGGTGCGGGCGTGATCCGCAATGGCCCGGGAAATGGACTGACGAATCCACCAGGTGGCGTAGGTGGAGAACTTATAGCCCTTGGTATGGTCAAATTTTCCCACGGCCTTGATCAGCCCCAGATTGCCCTCCTGGATCAGATCGAGGAAGGGCAGTCCACGGCCCACATAACGCTTTGCGATGGAAACCACCAGACGAAGGTTGGATTCCACCATCCGGTTGTAGGCGTCCTCGTCCCCTTCCGACAGCCGGGCGGCAACCTCCGCTTCCTCCTCCGGGGTGAGGAGGGGAATTTTTCCGATTTCCTTCAGGTACATACGGACGGGGTCGTTGACGCTCATGACCTCAGACATTTCCTCGGTATCGATGAGCTTCTCTTCCTCCACAAGCTCCAGCTCTTCCTTGCTGGGCGCCATATCCTCCGGCTTGGTCAAAAGCTCCACCACATCGGCAACGTCGATCTCTACCCCGGCAGACTCCAAGGCGTCATAGATCAGATCCGTCTGCCGGTCGTCCGCATTGGCGGCCTCCAAGGCATCGATCAGTTCCTTTGAGGTAATGCGCTTCTCCGCCTTGGCCTTTTCCAGCAGCTTTTGCAGTTTTTCGTGCATCTGAACTTTGTTTTCCACCCTATGTACCTCCATATCCTTTCTTCCTTTTCAGGCTTTCCTGCATGGCCCGGAGATCCTCCGCACCGGTGGCATGAGACCGGCAGAATTCCTCCCGGATGGTGCGAAGACAGTCGTCAAAGGCATCCTCACTCAGCACCGTGTCTGTTTGCTGCAACACGGCGGTCAGATGAGCCATTTCGTTGGGTGTCAGCAGCTCGGTCAGCGCCACAGCGCTCAGGGGAATGTCCTGACGGAACAGGTTTTCCCATGCGTCATAGACCCTGCCGAACATAGGCACCGAAAAATGCTCCTTCGTCAGCCCCCTGGACTTCTCAAACAGGCTGCTGTCCCGCAGGAGCATCCGCAGAAGTCCCTCCTCCGCAACGGCAGAACGCAGATTATCGTAGCGCAGCTCCCGTGCCTTGGGCTGTCTTGCGGCAGAAACCTCAAGATCACGCCTGTCCTGTTCCTTTTTCTTTCTGGCGGCACGGCGTTTGAAGGCCTTGTTGATCTCCAGCTTCATCACCTCCGCCGGAAGACCAGCCATCTCCGCCGCCCGGACGCCGTAAATCTCCCGCTCCACCGCTGTGGAGTAGGTGGAGATCAGGTCTGCGGCCTGTTTGGCAAATTCCACCTTCTGCTCGTCGTTGGTCAGGTCAAATTTCATCTGCAGAGACCGCAGACGGTACTCCGCCTGATTTTCCGACTCCTGCAGCAGGAGGCGGAAGCGGTCTGCCCCGTATTTTTTCAAAAACTCGTCCGGGTCCTTGGCTCCCCGCATCCGCAGCACCTTCACCCGAAGCCCTGCCTTCTCCAGCATGGGGATGGCTCGCTGGGTGGCGTTCTGTCCCGCGGCGTCTCCGTCGTAGGTCAGCACCACCTCGTCGGTGTACTTGCTGAGCAGATCCGCGTGCTCCTGGGTCAGAGAGGTGCCCAGGGAGGCCACCGCGCAGTCAAAACCGTACTGGTGCAGGGCGATGGCATCCATGTAGCCCTCCGTCAGGATAATATACCCCGCCTTGCTCTTTTTAACCACGTTCATGGCAAAAAGATTTTTCCGTTTATTGAAAATTGTGGTTTCGGGGGAATTCAGATATTTGGGCGTGGAATCGTCCATAACCCGGCCGCCGAAGCCGATGATGTTCCCCCGGATGTCGATGATGGGGAACATCAGGCGGTTGCGGAACCGGTCGTAAAGGGTGCCCCGCTTCTCGTTTTTCAGCACCAGCCCGGCCTCCAGCAGCTCCTCCTTGGTAAAGCCTTTGGCGGTCATGGCGTCCATGAGGGCTGTCCACCGGTTGGGAGCAAAGCCCAGCCCGAAGCGGGTCACCGTCTGGGGCGACAAGCCCCGCTTTGCCATATAGGCACGGGCCTCCTCCGCCTCCGGGGTTTTCAGTTGCCCGTGGAAAAACCGCGCGGATTCCTTGCACAGCGCCCAGAGCCGCTCCTTTTTCCGGTAGCGGCTTTGCTCCTGCGCATCCTCCGGCACCTCCAGTCCGGCACGCTTCGCAAGAAACCGGACGGCGTCGGGATAGGAGAGATTTTCAATTTCCATAATGAAATTGATCACGCCCCCGCCCTTGTGGCAGCCGAAGCAGTAATAGATTCCCTTTTCCGGCTTCACGGAAAAGGACGCCGTTTTCTCCCCGTGGAAGGGGCAGAGGCCGAAGAGGTTGGAGCCTTTTCTCGTTAACGCCACATACTGGCCTACCACGTCCTCGATGGGGCTGCGGTTATTCAGTTCCTCCAGAAATGCCGGCGAAAACGCCATTTGCTCACCCTCTTATCCACGAACCTGCCACACCGCAGGGATAAACAGTTCTTCAAATTTAAACATGGCATATTTGTCGGTCATGCCGGCGATATAATCGCAGACCGTCCGTTCCATGCCCTCCAGACTGAGCTGGGGCTGGAAATCCACCGGAATTTTCTCCGGGTATTTGATGTAATATTCGTAAAGCCGCTTCAGGATGTCCCGTGCCTTGGCCTCCTCCCCCTTTGCCACGGGGTTCTTATACACACGCTCAAACATGAAGCTGCGGAGGGCTTCCATGGCCTGTTCCACCTCCGGCGTCATCCCCAGCTCCCCGGTCTCAAGGGTATGAAAAATCATATCCGTCACCAGAGAATTGATCCGATCCCGGTGGTTTTCTCCCAGAACGTCGGAAATCTCTCTGGGAATATCCCGGTCTGTGAGGATTCCCGCCCGCATGGCGTCGTCAATGTCATGGTTGATGTAGGCAATCTGGTCGGATTTCCGAACAATTCTTCCCTCCAGCGTCTCCGGCATGGGGCCGGAACGGCAGTGCCCCAGAATGCCCATACGGACTTCATAGGTCAGATTCAGACCCTGACCGTCTTTCTCCAAATCGTCCACCACCCGCAGGGACTGCTCGTTGTGGCGGAAGGGCTTGCCGGTCACCTCCGTCAGCGCCACCTCCCCCGCATGACCGAAGGGCGTATGCCCCAGATCATGACCGAAGGCGATGGCCTCCGCCAGATCCTCATTCAGCCGCAGCGCTCTGGTGATGGTTCTGGCAATTCTGGCTACCTCCAGGGTATGGGTCATACGGGTGCGGTAGTGGTCTCCCTCCGGCTGCAAAAAGACCTGGGTTTTGTGCATCAGCCGGCGGAAGGACTTGCTGTGCAGAATCCGGTCAGAGTCCCGCTGATAGCAGGTACGCACATCGTTGTCCGTCTCCGCCTCAGGCCGGGGTCTGCCCCGGGAGGCATCGGAAAACTGAGCCTTCGGGCTTAAACGCCGGCGTTCCTCCTGTTCCAACTGCTCACGAATGGTCATGGTGCTCCCTCCCCGCTTACTCTTCCAAAGGAAATGCCTTGTATTCGTTATCTCCGATCAGGCCTTCAATGGTTCCGGCAGACAGATCGGTGATACGGTTCAAAAACGGAGTCACCTGTCCCTCCGGCAGGAGAAGATCAAAGCTCACATCCGCACCGAAATCCGTATTTCGGATGATGCCGCCGAAGGCCGTTACCTCCAGACGAACCCGCTCAAACCAGCTATAGGGACAGGGCAGATAGACATTCGTCCACACCCGCTTCATGGACTTGCCCGCAGCGTCCAGAGCGAGCTTTGCGCCGTGGGCGTAAGCACGAACCAGTCCCCCCGCCCCCAGAAGAATCCCGCCGAAGTACCGGGTCACCACGCAGGTGATATTATACATTCCCTCCCGCTGCAGCACCTGCAGCACAGGCATACCGGCAGTTCCGCCCGGTTCCCCATCATCGGAAAACCGGGTAGCGCCGTCCTTTATAATATAAGCGTAAACATTGTGGGTGGCATCCCAATATTTCTCCCGCATCTGCTTCAGCCGGGCCAGAGCCTCTTCCTCCGTCTCCGTGCGGAAAATATGGCCGATAAACCGGGAACGCCGCTCCACAAATTCCGCTTCCCCATCCTGCGTGGGAACCAGGTATTCTGTCATCAGCCGGACTCCTTCTCATATTTACGGTATCGCCCGTACAATTCTTCGGAGCAAATGGTCTCCACCTCAATGCCCTGGGCAAGGTAGTCCACCCGCAGCACCTGCGCCTGATTGTGCAGCACCTCCAGAGCGCCGCCCTGGGAATAAGGCAGAAGCAGAGTCACGTGATATAGCTTGCCCAGCAGAGTCTCTTCGATTCTGGTCAGCAGCTCGTCCATGCCTACGCCGTTTCTGGCGCACATGGGAATGTTGGTTTCTCCCACAGGGTAATTGGAAATATCCTCCAGCAAATCCGCTTTGTTGTAGCAACGCAGCACCGGAACCCCCGGCTTTGCCAGCTTTTCGATCAACTGATCCACCACGGCGATATGCTCCTCCCGCTGGGGATCGGAGGCGTCGATGACATGGAGCAGCAAATCCGCATACTGCAGCTCCTCCAGCGTCGCCTTGAAGGCGTCGATCAGATGGTGGGGCAGCTTGGCAATAAAGCCAACCGTGTCGGAAAGCAGGACCTCCAGATGATCCGACACCCTCAACCGGCGGGTGGTGGTGTCCAGCGTGTCAAACAGGCGGTTGTTGGCGGGAATGCCCGCGTCTGTCAACTGGTTCAACAGCGTGGATTTTCCCGCATTGGTATAGCCCACCAGCGCCACCACGGGAACGGAATTTTTGATCCGCCGCTCCCGCTGCACCGCCCGAACCTTCTGCACCTCCGCCAGCTCCTGCTGCAATCGGTTGATCCGCTCCCGGATGTGCCGGCGGTCTGTCTCCAGCTTGGTTTCGCCGGGGCCTCTGGTGCCGATACCGCCGCCCAGTCTGGACATGGACTTGCCCATGCCGGACAGCTTGGGCAGCAGATACTGATACTGCGCCAGCTCCACCTGCAGCCGTCCCTCCGCAGTCTTCGCCCTCTGGGCAAAAATGTCCAGAATCAGGGCGCTGCGATCCAGCACGGTCACCCCCGTGATCTCCTCCAAAGCCCGGATCTGGGACGGAGAGAGATCGTTGTCAAAAATCACCATATTGGCTTCCGTGGACTCCAAAAGCTCGCAGATCTCCTGCGCCTTCCCTTCCCCGATGAAGCTGTGGGGATCGGGGGCGTGGCGGTTCTGCAGCACCTTGGCGGCGCAGGAGCCGCCTGCGGTTTCCAGCAGGGCTTCCAGCTCGTCCAGGGTTTCATAGGTTGCGGTGTCCTCTTTTTTGAAGCAGTCCGCATTCAGACCCACAAGGACAGCCTTTTCACTCACAGAATATTCGTTTTGATTCATGCTTTTCTCCCAAAATATGACAAATAATGAAAAAAAGTCCGCACCGCCAGTACGATGCAGACTTTCCACTCATTACTTCAGGCCATACTTCTTGTTGAAGCGGTCAACACGTCCGCCGGTATCAACCAGCTTCTGCTTGCCGGTATAGAAAGGGTGGCACTTGGAGCAAATTTCGACCTTAATGTCCTTCTTGGTAGAACCAGTCTCAATGATTTCACCACAGGCGCAACGGATCGTAGTCTGTTCGTACTTGGGATGGATACCTTCCTTCATCACATTCACCTCTTTCTTTCGTAAAAGGGCATTGTAGTCCCTTCTTATTTCATGCCCAGATATAGTATCACACTTCAACATGAAATGCAAGTGTTTTTTTATGTTTTTTCATCGAATCAGGAAAAATTATAGACCGTATCCGGAACACGGATGTAATCCCGGACAAATCTCATAAGGATCGTTGCCACCTGCGCCCGGTTTGCGGGGCTTTGGGGATACAGATAAACCCTCTGATTGCTGTCGGAGGAGCCTTTGACGATCTGATTGGCCACCGCCCACTGCATGGCCTCTTTCGCCCAGCCGGACACGGCATTGCCGTCGGCAAACTGGTTCAAAGCGGTGGTTCCGGTCACCGCCACGCCCTTGAAGGCGGCATAGCGGTACAAGACCGTGACGATCTGTTCTCTGTCCAGATTGGTGTCCGGCTCAAACAGACCCTCGCCCACGCCGTTCATAATGTTGTTTTGATAGGCCCAGAGGATGGCTCTGGAGTACCAGATACTCTCCCCCACATCGGCGTAGGGCAGTTCCCCCTCCACGTTGGGCGAGCCGGAATTTCTCCACAGCACCGTTGCGATCATGGCTCTGGTCATCATGCCGCCGGGGCCGAAGCTGTCGTCGGAAACGCCGTTAAACAGGCCGGTGGATACCGCATAGTCGATGCCCTCATGGGCCCAGTTGTCGTAATTGGGCACGTCCCAGAAGGCCTTGCTGGCACAGGCGTGGGCGTCCACGATAAACTGCGCCGTGGCGGCAGGGGATTTTCCCACGGAATTTTTGGACGCCACGCTGACGCGGTATACGCCGTCCAGCTCCGCCTCAAAGGAGAAGGAGCAGTTTTTCGTGGTATAGGAGGCCAGGGTTCGTCCGTCGCAGTCCAGTTGGACAACGTAATAATCAATTCCGCTCACCGCAGACCAGTTGATGGTGATGGTGTCCCACTGGTGATAAGCGGTGTTCACCG
>JAEDOJ010000041.1 GCA_016302015.1 Oscillospiraceae bacterium
TCAGTCCACGGCGCTGTTCCGTGCCGACTGCGCCCCTCTGTCCCCCAGAGAGTATCAGACCCTGAAGCTCCTTGTCCTCCGCTCCGCCCGGGATCTTCGGAGGGTTTATGAGGCCATTCCCAACCCGGATATTTCCGGCCGGCAGGAGCAGTTCTGCTACTACGGCAGGTCTCCCCGCACCCCCAGGGAATTTCTGGAGCGGATCAACAGCCTGACCACCTGGCTTCTCACCGTCTTCGGCCTCCATGTGGAGGCTGTCCCCGACGTCTACGGCAACCGCCTGCAGGCGCTGTCCGAGCTGGAGGATCTGCCGGACTTCCTCGCCTGTCAGGTCTACACCGCCCCGGACGGGGAGGAATGGACGCTGCGAAAGGCTCTGCGCCGCTTCCTCTGGTGCGACCGGCTCTACGGCAAGGCGCTCTGGCGCACCGCCACCGCCCTTTGGGGCAGTGAAATTCCCAACCCCTTCCATTTCCTGTAGGGATACATTATTATAAATTAAGGAGGTCGTGCCATGCGGCGGACAGTTTGTTTGCTTTTGTGTCTTTGCCTGGTCTGCGGGCAGTGCTTTGCGGCGCAAACCGACCCTTTGAAGGAGGACATCCAGCAGTTTTTGACGGATCACTCCCTGAATGAGGAGAATTTCGCTTTTTATTTCTACAATATCTCCACCAAGGAAACCTGCGCCTACAACGAAACCGCGTTTTTCCCCGTGGGAGAGCTTTGGACCCTTCCCCTGAATCTGTATTTTTATCAGCAGGAAGCCGCCGGCGCCTTCGACCCGCCGGAATACGAGCCGGATCGGGAGTATCAGATCGGCGGCATGACCCTGGACGACTGCCATTACTACAGCATCCTCAAAAATGATCTGGGCGTCTCGGAGCGGATGCGGGAGGCAGTGGGCAGCGAGTCGGAGTACAAGCGTCTCCTGAATGAGTCTCTGGGGCACATTCCCGATGACCAGCTCCCGGCGACCTTCCTTCTTGACAACCAGTACAGCGCCGCCTTCCTGATGAACTGCATGGTCTATCTGGCGGAGCATCCGGCAGACTTCAAGGATCTGCTCCAGAACTACCGTCTGATTCAGTCCGGGGACGGCTTCGCCGCCTACTCCCACGTCTACGCCCTGACCCACATCATGGGGCAGGAGGAGGGCTGGCTGTGCGACGTGGCCAGGGTCAGCGCAAGTCAGGCCTATCTGCTGGTGGCCTTTGTGAAGGATGACGGCTCCGGTTCGGAGACCCTTGCCGCTTTGAATGACCTGCTCTGCGCCTATGTGGACAGCCAGAACGGCATCGTGGAAAACTCCTCCCACTCCGCCAACGTCCGGGGCGAAAACGATTTTGTTATCTCCTCCGGCGGCAAGTCCAACGACGCTCTGCTCTGGGTGGGTCTCGCCGTCGGCGCCACCGTTGTCCTGGGCGGCGGCATCGCTCTGGTCGTCGTCCTCCTTCGCCGGAAGCGGGAGGAGGATATTCCCTACTAAAGAATCCCCTGAAGCAATCCGCAGGAATGCTTTGTGTATTTCAAGGTTCCCTAACCCAGCCGCCCGGTGAGTCTGCCGGACGGCTGTTTTTCCAGGAGGTGCGGCTATGCCCTTTGAGATCGTGAGAAACGACATTACCAATATGCAGGTGGACGCCATTGTGAACACCGCAAACCCCAGGCCCGTCATCGGCTCCGGCACCGACGCCGGAATCCACGCCAAGGCCGGCCCGGCGCTGCTGGAGGCTCGAAAAAAGATCGGTGACATTTCTCCCGGCAGCTCGGCGATCACGCCGGCCTACGGTCTTGCCGCAAGGTATGTCATTCACACCGTCGGCCCGGTGTGGCAGGGCGGCGAGCACGGAGAAGAACGCCTGCTGCGGCAATGCTATGACTCCGCCCTGAACCTGGCGGTGGAGCACGGATGCGAATCCATCGCCTTTCCGTTGATTTCCACCGGGAATTACGGCTTTCCCAAGGACAGGGCTTTGCAAATTGCGATACAGGCCTTCAGCGCGTTTCTTCTGGAACAGGAGCTGCAGATTTATCTGGTGGTGTTCCGGAAGGCTGCGTTCAAGCTGTCGGAGAAGCTGTTCCGCCATGTTTCCAGTTTCATCGACGAAAACTATGTGGAAGCCAGGGAAGCGGCGGAATACGGCGCGGATTTCAATCGGTGTTACCGCTCCGCCAACCGTCTCCGCCGGGATATGGATGTGTGTGAGCGCGCGGTTCTTGAGAAACCGCTTCCCTGTGCGCCCCAAGCAAGGTCTCTGGAAGCTATGCTGAAGCAGGCGGATGCCGGATTTACGGAAACGCTTCTGAAGCTGATTGATCAAACCGGCAAAAAGGATTCGGAAATTTACAAGAAAGCCAACATTTCCAAACAGCATTTCTCCAAAATCCGCAACAACCCGGAATATAAGCCCACCAAGCCCACCGCTATCGCTCTGGCGCTGGCGTTGGAGCTGAATTTGGATGCGACCAAAGACTTCATCGGCAGAGCAGGCTACGCCCTGAGCAACAGCAGTAAATTCGACCTCATCATCCGCTATTTCATCGAGCAGGGCAATTACAACATCATTGAGATCAATTTGGCCCTTTATGAGTTTGATCAGCCTCTGCTGGGGGCATAAAAAGTCCCCTGGCAGTTGACCAAAAGGCAAGAAAAATCTTCTATACTGTGGGTGTAAACAAAAACACACAACGTACAGGAGGTTATCTTTATGAAGAAGAATTTGACGGAACTCGTGTTCCTTCTGGATCGCAGCGGCTCCATGGCAGGGCTGGAGGAGGACACCATCGGCGGCTTCAACGCCATGCTGGAAAAGCAGAAGGGGGAGCCGGGAGAGGCCATTGTTTCCACGGTGCTGTTCGACAACGAAACGCAGGTCATCCACGACCGGGCAGCCCTCGGGGAGGTTTCGCCTCTGACCCGGAAGGAGTATTATGTCCGGGGCTGCACCGCCCTGCTGGATGCGGTAGGCGGCGCCATCCACCACATCGGCAATGTCCATAAATACGCCCGTGAGGAGGATCGCCCCGAAAAAACCCTCTTCGTCATCACCACCGACGGGCTGGAAAACGCCAGCCGCCGATATTCCTACGATCAGGTGAAGGCCATGATCCAGCGGCAGAAGGAGCGCTTCGGCTGGGAATTTCTGTTCCTGGGCGCCAACATTGACGCCGCCCGGGAAGCCGCCCGCTTCGGCATCGGCGCAGACCGTGCCGCCAACTACAACGCCGACCATCAGGGCACCAGGGTGATTTACGAAGCGGTCAGCGAGACCGTCTGCAATTTCCGGGCATCCCGGCCCTTGGCGGCGGACTGGAAGGCAAGTATCGACGAGGACTACAGGAAAAGGGGTCAGTAATACAACCTGAGCCGCGCCTGTGATGAAATTCCTCCCGATGATCCCCATGTGGAGTCCTGTCAGGAGACCGTCCCGGAGGCCATCACCGCCTTTTTGAGGCGGAGCGTTCTGAGGAAAAATCGAAGGAGTGATTCAATGAAAAAAATTTTGTTTGTCTGCCACGGCAATATCTGCCGGAGTCCCATGGCGGAGTTTTTCATGAAGGAGCTGGTGAAAAAGGCCGGGTTGGAGGATCAGTTCGAGATCGCCTCCGCCGCCACCTCCGATGAGGAAATCGGCAACCCCGTGTATCCCCCGGTGCGGGCTCTGCTCAGCCAACGGAATATTTCCTGCAAGGGAAAAACCGCCCGGCAGATAGTGCGGGCGGACTATAGGTACTATGACTATCTCATTGGCATGGATCAATGGAACCGCAGGAATCTCCTGCGCTTCTTTGACAACGATCCCGCGGGAAAAATCTCTCTCCTGCTGGACTGGACAAAGGAAAACCGTGACGTGGCAGACCCCTGGTACACCCGGGATTTCCACGCCGCGGAGGACGACATCCTCCGTGGCTGCACCGCTCTTTTGAAGGCGCTGCAGGAAAGATAAAAAGGCATCGGCTTTCGCCGATGCCCTTTTGCTTATTTCTTCTTCAAGGCTTCCCGAACCTTGTCGCACAGGCCGTCTACGGTCAGACCGTAGGCTTCCAGGACTGCGTTTGCGGTGCCGCTGCGGCCAAACTCGTCGTTCACGCCATGACGAACCATGGGTACGGGGCACTTCTCCATCAGCAGCTCCGCTACCGCGCTGCCCAGACCGCCGATGATGTTATGCTCTTCCGTGGTCACAATGCAGCCGGTCTCCCTGGCGGCCTTCAGCACCAGCTCCTCGTCCAGCGGCTTAATGGTATGCATATCAATCACACGGACGGACACGCCCTCGCCTGCCAGAACCTCCCGAGCCTTCAGCGCCATCTGCACCATGATGCCCGTGGCAATGACGGTCACGTCAGAGCCGTCCCCCAGTACGGCGCCCTTATCCAGCTCAAACTTGTAGCCTTCAATTTCGTCGGTGACGATATCCACCGCCGCACGGCCCAGACGCATATAGGCAGGGCCGTCATAATTCAGCAGCGCCTCCACAGCCAGCTTCATCTCGTTGCCGTCGCAGGGGCAGATCACCTTCATACCGGGAATGGCGCGCATCAGGGCGAAGTCCTCGATGCACTGATGGGTGGCGCCGTCCTCGCCCACGGACAGGCCGCCGTGGGAGCCAACTACCTTCACATTCAGGTGGGGATAGGCGATGGAGTTCCGAACCTGCTCCCATGCTCTGCCCGCAGCGAACATGGCAAAGGTATTGGTGAAGGGCTTGAAGCCGCAGGTGGACATACCGGCGGCGACCCCGGTCATATTGCACTCGGCAATGCCCATATCGAAGAACCGCTGGGGATACTTGGCGGCAAAGCCCTTGGTCATGGTTGCGCCGGCCAGGTCGGCATCAAAAACCACCAGCTCGGGATACTTCTCTGCCAGCTCTACCAGAGCCTCGCCGTAAGCGGCACGGGTTGCAATTTTACCAGCCATATTACTTGCCCTCCAATTCTGCAATCTTTGCTTCTACTTCTGCCTTGGCCTGCTCATACTGCTCGTCGTTGGGAGCCTTCCCATGCCAGCCGGCGTTATTCTCCATGAAGGAAACACCCTTGCCCTTGACGGTCTTCATCAGCACAGCGGTGGGCTTTCCCTTGCAGGCTTCCGCCTGAGCGAAGGCCTCCAGCAGCTCATCGAAGTTGTGTCCGTCCACCTTGATCACGTTCCAGTTGAAGGCTTCAAACTTCTTGTCCAGAGGCTCGGAGGGCATAACGTCCTTCGTTGCGCCGTCAATCTGCAGGCCATTCACGTCCACGATGGCGCAGAGATTGTCCAGATTGTACTTGGCGGCAGACATGGCCGCTTCCCAGACCTGACCTTCGGCAATCTCGCCGTCGCCCAGAACCGCATAGACCCGGAAGTCCTTCTTCCCAACCTTTCCGCCCAGCGCCATTCCCACGGCGGCGGAAATGCCCTGACCCAGAGAGCCGGTGGACATATCCACGCCCTTCACATGGCGCATTTCCGCATGGCCGGAATAGTGACCCTTAATGGAGCGGAAGAGCTTCAGATCCTCCACCGGGAAGAAGCCCCGGAGCGCCAGCACGGAGTACAGCGCGGGAGAGGTATGACCCTTGGACAGGACGAAACGGTCACGGTCAGGGTTTTGGGGGTCGGCGGGGTCAACGTTCATGACATGAAAGTAGAGGGCAGTCACGGCGTCAATGGCAGAAAGGCTGCCGCCGATGTGGCCGGAGGCTGCGGTATGAACAGCGTCCAGCGCCAGCAACCGTGCCTTGTAGGCCATGATCTCAAGCTGCTTGCTATTTAACTTTTCCATTATAATCAATCCCTTTCATATTATTTGGGGTTTCGCACGTTGTTGTCCTCCGAGGGCACCAGACTGCGGAGGTAGTATTCCACATAACGATATTGCTCAAGAGCCGCCCCGGAGGCTTTGGAATGCACCCGCGTCAGGGTGTTTGCGGACAGGGCATAGCTTCCCTTATGCATCACGGGCAGGGTCTGGCGGACAGACCGCTGGAACTGCAGCCAGGATGACCCTGTCCAGCCGCAGCAGTCGAAGACCTCAGACATCAGGTAGCAGGGAGAAATGGTGTCCCCTTCTCCCGCAAAGTCCCTGCCGAGAACCTCCTTTGCCGCGTCATTTGCCCAGATCAGGTAGGGCGTGGTGTAAAGGTGCAGCCGCTCCCTGCCGGAGTAGCCGGTTGAGATCGCTCCCAGTTCCTCATAATAGCAGTTTTCCTCCCCCAGGGTGGGCTTGTGGTCTCCAAAGAAGATCAGAACCACCGGCTCCTCGTCCTCCCGGAAGGCGTCCACAAAGGCCGCCATCTGCCGCCCGGTATCCGCCACCGAGGACAGATAATTATTCACCGTATAGTAAGCGCCGTCGGAGAGTCCCTCATGGGACACATACTCCTCTCCGGTCAGGCGGTCGTCTGCATAGGGGCTATGTCCTTGAAAAGTAACATTGAATGAAAAATAGGGTTGACTCTGGTCCCGGTTCTCATAGGCCTCCCGGCACCAGGCAAAAAACAGGCTGTCATCCGCATACCCCAGATAGCTGTGCTCCGGGGTTACCAGTCCGGAAAGGCCGTCCTCCCCGAAGGAATAGGTCTCAAAGCCCAGAAAGCGGTTGACCTTCTGCCGGCTGTAGAACCAACTGTTCCCGGGGTGCGAGCCTTCGGTGCGGTAGCCGTTTTCGGCAAAATACCGGACAAAGGAGGCGGTGCTTCGCTGATAGCCGGGCTGACGGTAGGTAAAGCCGGTGAGGAAGGCTCGCTCCGCATTCACCGTGCCCCCGCCCACGCTGTCGGCCACCAGCAGGCCGGTATAGCACTCCTTTTGCAGGGCGTGAAGGTCCCGGTAGGGGTCCCGGATGAAGGTCATGTTGGGCAGGATCGAAAAATCAGAGTAGCTCTCCAGCATGGTGGCGATCACATTCACCCGCTGATTTTCCGGGATCGCCTCCTCCGGGAACTGCCCCAACAGCTCCAGAACCGCCTCCTCCTGATAGCCCTCCGGGGGCGGGGCGAAAACCTCGTCCGCACTGCGAAGCAGAGACCAGAACAGGCCGCCTCCCGCTGTGATTTCCTCGTCCCGCCAGGGACTGAACACGTCCTGAATCC
Source organism: Oscillospiraceae bacterium (assembly GCA_016302015.1). The sequence goes on from JAEDOJ010000041.1 coordinate 7,081, forward strand.
CCAGCCGGGTGTTGGTGTAGAGATAGTAGTCCGTGTACCACTGGTTCCAGGAGAAAACTCCCATACCTACGCACAGACCCAGTCCCAGAATTCGCACCCAGCACCATTTCAGAGGGATTTTTCCCTTTGCGAAATGGCAGAGCAGGAAGGTTCCCGCCGCCACAAGGAGGATGGAGAGGAAAAAGATCGGCGGGAATTGAAGGTCGTAATTCCCCACCATTCCCATCCCCTCGTCCGCAAGCACCAGGTCGTCGAAGACCAGCGGCTCGCCCCGGAGGGCAACCTTGAAATAGTTGACAAAGGACAGCAGGAGGAAAAACACGGAAGAAATCAGCCAGGAAAGCCACACCCGGTTGGTGAGCAGGTATAGCGCCCACATCACCAGCGCCACCGGCAGAAGATTCAGCAGAAGGATCACCGGCTCCCGGAAATAGGCTCCCAGACGGAGAAAGGAGATATCCTGCGTGCCGATCAGCAGGCACAGCAGCAGGAGAAATACGGGACAAAGCGCCAGAGACCCAAGGGTGAGCTTCCACGTTGTTTTGGGGGAGCGTTCCTTCCTGAACCAGAGGCGAAGCCGCTCCCGAAGCCCGGGTTTTTCAGGGATTTCCATTGTTTTTTAGAAGGCCAGCTTCTTACGCAGATAGTCCTTCAGCTCCGCAATGGGAATCCGCACCTGCTCCATGGTGTCCCGGTCACGGACGGTGACCGCATTGTCCGCAGGGGTGTTCTCGTCGCCCACAGTCTGGAAGTCCACGGTGATGCACAGAGGCGTGCCGATCTCGTCCTCCCGGCGGTAACGCTTGCCGATGGAGCCGGTTTCGTCGAAGTCCACCATGAATTCCTTCTGCAGGTCACGGTAGAGTTCCTCCGCCGCGGGAGACAGCTTCTTGGACAGGGGCAGAACCGCAGCCTTATAAGGCGCCACGGCGGGGCTGAGATGGAGCACCACACGAACGTCGTTCTTGGCGGGGTCCACGACCTCTTCGTCATAGGCTTCGCACAGCAGCGCCAGCACCGTCCGATCCAGACCGTAGGTGGATTCGATGATGAAGGGGATGAACTTCTCATTGGTCACAGGATCCAGATACTCCATCTTCTGGCCGCTGTATTCCTGATGCCGGGTCAGGTCGAAGTTGGTGCGGTTATGGGTGCCGTTGATCTCGCCCCAGCCGAAGGGGAAGAGGAATTCGATGTCGCAGGCCGCCTTGGCATAGTGGGCCAGCTTCTCATGGTCATGGAAGCGCAGATGCTCCGGGGCAATGCCCAGGTCGCAGAAATACTTCCGGCCATATTCCTTGAAATACTCGTACAGGTCGGTGTCCGTGCCCTCCTTGCAGAAGGTCTGGAACTCCATCTGCTCGAACTCGATGGTGCGGAAGGTGAAGTTGCCCGGCGTGATCTCATTGCGGAAGGCCTTGCCGATCTGACCGATGGAGAAGGGCAGCTTCGCCCGCATGGTGCGCTGGACGTTCAGATAGTTCACATACTCGCCCTGGGCATTTTCCGGGCGGAGATAGATCACGCTCTTGGCGTTGTTGGTGACGCCCCGGAAGGTCTGGAACATCAGGTTGAATTCCCGGATATCCGTGAAGTTGTGCTTGCCGCAGTTGGGACAGGGAATGGAATGCGCCTTGATATAGTCGAACATTTCTTCCTTCGTCATGCCGTCGGCATGGGAGTCCGGGTCGAAGTCTTCAATCAGATTGTCCGCACGGAAGCGCATCTTGCACTCCTTGCAGTCCAGCAGAGGATCGGAGAAGCTGGCAACGTGACCGCTGGCCTCCCAGACTCTGGGATGCATCAGAATGTCGGCGTCCACCTCGTAGCTGTTTTTCCGCTCCTGAATGAAGCGCTTACGCCAGGTTTCCTTGACGTTGTTCTTCAGTCTTGCGCCCAGAGGGCCGTAGTCCCAGGTGTTGGCCAGGCCGCCGTAGATCTCAGAGCCGGCAAAAATGAAGCCCCGGTTTTTGCAAAGCGCCACGATTTTTTCCATGGTTTTTTCGGTATTTTTCAACATAGATTTGCCTCCTGAATGTTATAAGGAAGGTATGATTTCGCCGCCCGGCGGCCATGAAACCAGAACTCTCCCAATATATTGATACTATTATAACTTTTTCCTTTCTCTATGTCAATAATGATTCTTCCCGGAGCCGCCGCCGCAAAAAAAGAAGGAGCGGATTGCTCCGCTCCCAGCGTGTCGAAAAACCCTTTTCGACACGCTGGCAGACTGCAAAAAAGTTCGGA
>JAEDOJ010000042.1 GCA_016302015.1 Oscillospiraceae bacterium
GGAGGACACCGGCGGGGAATTGCCCGGGGTGTATTTCACCGGGGAAGCCAAGGCCGGCTGTGAGGTCTACCTGCGTCTTTCCGGGGTGGATTGTTCCCGGAAGGTGCGGGCGGATGTCAATGTGGAGGTCAACGGCGAGGAGCTGGAGGGGATGGCTGTCCGTGTGTTCAAGCGGCGCAATGATATCATGGGCTATGAGCTGGAGGACGGAAGAGTGCTGAATCTGCTGGCAGAGGGACGGTTGGTGAATCTGGCCTCCGGCAACGGTCATCCCGCAGAGATCATGGATACCAGCTTCGCTGTTCAGGCACTGTCTCTGGAATATTTGCTGAAGCACGGAAAAAATCTGGAAAAGCAGGTCTATGAGGTGCCCAAGGCCATTGACGACGAGGTTTCCCGTCTGAAGCTGAAGGGCGCGGGTCTGAAGATTGACGTCCTCACCCCGGAACAGGAGGCCTATCTTTCCGGCTGGAAAGTATAAATTGCAAAAAACGGCAGCTCTCAACTCCGGCGGGGTTGAGAGCTGCATAATTTTTATTTTCCCAAAAGGGCTTTGATTTTGAAAATCATCCGCACCGTGGAGTAACGACCCTTCAAAAGCAGACGGTGGATCAGCGCTTTGTTGCTGTCCAGCTTGGGAAGATAGGGATTTTCGGCAAAGTCCGGGAAATGCTCCTCCATATATGCCCGGAAGTCCCGGATCAGATGGTGCTTCCGGTCAATGGTCAGCACACGGACGGTGGCTGCCAGCCAGATGTGCTGGATGGCCTGAAATTCGATTTCCGCTTTGCTGTTCGGATAGAAGCCGTGCTCCCGGTACCAGCCCACGATGTCGTCAAAGGCGGCGAGGATCTCCACGTTCCGCTCCACGTTGGTGTTGTTCATGGTGCTGCCTTCCCGCTGGAGGTAGTGATAGTACGCTCCGGGAAGACGGAGGGCGGTCTGGGCAACCGCCAGAATTTTCGTCACCACACGAATGTCCTCGTACCAGATTTTGGTGGGGAACTCAATGGCGAAATCGGTGAATAAGGTTTTTCGATAGGCACGGTTCCAGGGAGCCATGACGCCGAAGTAAAGCTCGGGGACGTCTTTGACGGGAAATACCCGGCCGGAGGGACAGTCCTCGTGAAGCTGACCGATCTCCTTGCCGTCTTTTTCCACCAGAGCGCCGAAGAGAATCAGGTCTGCGGCATTTTCCCTGACCGCTGCGGAAAGCTCGGCAATGAGATTTTCGGAAAGATAATCGTCTCCGTCCAGAAAAAGCAGGTACTCTCCCGCGGCACGGGCAATGCCTGTGTTTCTGGCAGCGCCGGCGCCGCCGTTGGGCTGGTGAATGGCCTGAATTTTGCCGGGATAGCGGGCTGCGTAGTCGTCACAGATTTTTCCGCAGCCGTCGGGGGAGCCGTCGTCCACCAGCAGCAGCTCATAATCCTGACAGGTCTGGTGCAGGACGGAGTCAATGCATTTGGGCAGATAGTCTTCAATTTTATAAACCGGAACGATGAGACTGAAGGTTGGCATCTTTGTCACTCCTTCCCTTATTTCAAGCTTCTGGCTCTGGCGTGCTTGCTGTATGGCTGCTCGGTCAGGCCGTAACGCTCTGCCAGCCTGTCCGCAAAGGCCTTCACGGTTTCTCCGTTGCCTTCGTACAGCTCCAGCTCCAATTCGATCAGGGGCAGCTCTTCAGAAGCGCCGTGGAGAAGCCCGCAGTCTGCCGCCAATTCTGCCTTCGTCCCGTCGGGGAAACGGAGCATGAGGCAGCGGCGGACAAATTTCGCCCCGCAGACCGGAGCGATATCCCCCTCGCCGAACAGCAGGAGCAGTTCCTTGGGAGCGCCTGCCAGCAGAAGCTGTTCCATGGCGGCTTCGTCCGGCCGGGAAGCCGTGACCTGCCATTCGCCCCGCATATGGGCAACGCCTGTGGGCGTTTTGACGCAGACGATGCTCTCTTCCCCCTCCATACGGTGGCGCAGCGTCCAGTGGCGGGACGCAAACCGCTCCTCAGGGGAGTCGTAATAGGTCGTCCGCATGGGACGTTCCAGCCACGTCCCCTCTGCCAGTCCGTTGACCTCGGGATCGGCAACAATCTGATCCAAAATGTCCCTTGAAGGGACGCTCAGCTTATATTCCAGTTCTTTTCCCATAAAAATCCCTCCCTACTTCACTTAGTTCTATCATACCCGATTCCGGAATTCTTGTCAATTATTTCCCGGTGCATTTCCCGACAGATTTGGTGGGAAAAATCTGGTATGATCTTCCTGAAAAAAGCGTTGGGGAGATGAGAAGGTGAGGGGAATTCATCCGTATTTGCCGGAACGAACCTTGCATAGGGGCAGAAAACTGTCAGAGCAGGGAAAGCTGGCACGGGACTGCCTGCTGCTGGCAGGCGGGGCGGTTGCCTTGTCGGGGATAGCGCCGGGAGGCTATGCCATGCCCTTTGCCGCCTGCCTGATCCTCGCCCAGCCCTTCGGCCTGCGGTCGCTGGCAGCGGCGCTGGGCGCGCTGGGAGGTTACTTCTTCCGGCTGGGCGGCGTGGAGGCCATGGAACAAATGGCCATGTGCATTCTCTGCCTGGCTGCGGTGGCGGTGTTTCAGGGGACAAGCCTTCCGGCAAGAGTCTGGTTCTGGCCGGTGATGGCCGGAGGCATCAGCGCCGTGCTGGGAACCGTGGGCCTCTTCGGAGGAAGAGACGGTATTCCGAGGCGCCGTACAGGGAAAACAGAAGCAGCAATTGCTCCTGCTGGCGCTGGTGGCAGGCGGGCTGGCCGGCGTTCCCGGAACGCCGGATCTGGGGCTGGCGGTGGGTCTTGCTCTGTGCGCCGCCCTGCGGGAGCTGTTTCCCTGTGTTGCGGTGGCTGCGGCGCTGCAGTTGTGCGGCAGCTATGAACCGGGACTGACCGTGTGCCTTTTGCTGCCGCCCCTCCTGTGCAGCTTTGGCGCCTGGTCTGATACCTTCCTGACCCTGAGCTTTCTGGCGGCACCCTGCTTCGGCTGGCTCCTGACGGGAACGCTGAACACCGGGCTGATCCTCAGCACTGCGCTGGGGGTGGCGGTGGGAACCCTCCTTCGCCAGTGGAAATATGTGCCGCTGGGGCTGGTGACAGAGCAGCAGAATGTGGCGGCGGTACGCCTGGAATCCGCTGCGGGGATTTTGGATCTGCTCCGGCTGCAGCTTCCCATGGAGGAAACTACCTCGGTTTCCGAGGCGGAAAGCGTCTATGACGGTGCGGCGGAGCAGGTCTGCCGCTGCTGCGGACGGTTTCACCGGTGCTGGGAGCAAAAGGCAAAGGAAACCTTTACCGCACTGATGGAGGCGTCGAAGCCCATGATCCACCGGGGAGTTGCCCTCCCGGAGGATTTTTCTCAGAGCTTCAAGGACAACTGCTGTCACCTTGAGGGCTTTATCACGGCGGTAAATCAGGAGCTGGAGGGAATGCTCTTCCGCCGGCGCTTCCAGATGGAGCTGAGAGAAAGCAGAGCGGTGCTTTCAGAGGAGCTGCTGTGTCTGGCGGACTTTCTCCGGGCTGCGGCCTGGGAAGAGGAACCTCAGCCTCCGGCCTATCGTCCCATGGTGGGCGCCTGCACCGTAGGAAAGGGAGGCAGCAAAATCAGCGGAGACCGGGGAGCCTGTTTTGCGGGCATCCATCAGGATTATTACGTCCTTCTCTGCGACGGCATGGGAACGGGAGAGGAGGCCTCCAAATGCAGCGGGGAAACCCTCCATCTGCTGGAGCGGCTCCTGCGCGCCGGGGTTGACCCGGAGGCGGCGCTGAAAATATTAAACGGCATGGAGCTGCTGCGCGCCACAGACCGGTATACCACGGTGGATCTGCTGCGGATCAATCTGGTCACGGGGAAGGCCGTCCTCTATAAATGGGGCTCGGCGCCCTCCTATTGGCGCAGCGGGGATCAGATGAAAAAAATCGGGACAGCTTCGCCGCCGCCGGGGGTGGGGGTGGGAGGAGACCACACACCGGAGCAGTATCCGCTGTCCCTTCGGAGGGGGGAAATGCTGGTTCTTGCAAGTGACGGAGCAATGGGGGCGGAGACAGAGGCTGCCATAGCGGAATACCCCGGCTCATCCGTCCATGAGCTGGCGGCGCTGCTGATCACCGGCCTCCGTGCGGAGGATGATATTTCGGCGGTAGTGATCTCTTTGAAACCCTGTCCGTCCTGATGCATCATACCACATATAGAACGCTGATTTTGTCGAAATACAATATCTTGAGGAAAAAATTTCCGAAAACCGGGGAAACCAAGGGGTTCTTCGGTTTTCGGATTTTTTCGGAAAAAACAGGGGCTTTTCCTTCTGCCCGTGATGTGGTATACTGAACCCGGACAGAAGCGTGAACCTTTGGAGGTGGGAGTATGCTCGACTGGCTTGCGGGCAATTTGGCGACGGTGATCGTCTGCGTTGTGCTGATTCTGCTTGTGGGATGCACTGTTGCAGCCCTTGTGAGAAGAAGTAAGCAGGGGAAAACCGCCTGCGGCTGCGGCTGTGAGGGCTGCGGGATTTGCAAAAAAGACGCCTGAACCGAAAGGTTCAGGCGTTATTTTATACGTTGAACAGGAAGTTGACGATGTCGCCGTCCTTCATCACATATTCCTTGCCCTCGCTGCGAACCAGACCCTTCGCCTTGGCGGCGGCCATGGTGCCGCAGGCCTTCATATCCGCAAAGGAGATCACCTCTGCACGGATGAAGCCACGCTCAAAGTCGCTGTGAATCTTTCCGGCCGCCTGGGGAGCCTTGGTGCCCTTCTTAATGGTCCAGGCCCGGCACTCGTCGCTGCCGGCGGTGAGGAAGGAAATCAGTCCCAGCAGATCATAGCTCGCCTTGATCAGCCGATCCAGACCGGACTGCTTCAAGCCCAGCTCTTCCATGAACATGGCCTTCTCTTCGGGATCGTCCAGCTCGGCGATATCCGCCTCCAGCTTGGCGCAGATGGGCAGAACCAGAGAGCCTTCCTCATCGGCCAGCTCCTTTACCTGCCGGAAATAGGGGTTCTCCTCCGCCTGCTCCACATCACTTTCGGAAATGTTGGCGGCGTAGATGGTGCGCTTCAGGGTCAACAGATCGGAGGTGGCGATCAATGCCCGCTCCTCGTCGGTGCAGTCGTAGGTGCGGGCCAGCTTGCCCTCGTTCAAATGCTTCAGCAGACCCTGAAATACTTCTACTTCCTTCACGAACCGCTTGTCCCCGCCCTTGGCGGCCTTCTGCGCCTTGTCAATGCGCCGCTCGCACATCTCCACATCGGAGAAAATCAGTTCCAGATTGATAATGTCAATGTCCCGCAGGGGATCGGTGCTGCCCTCCACATGGGTGACGTTGGAATCGTCAAAGCAACGTACCACATGGATGATGGCGTCGGTGGTGCGGATGTTGGACAGGAATTTGTTGCCCAGACCTTCTCCCCTGGAGGCGCCCTTGACCAGACCGGCAATGTCCACAAATTCAATGACGGCGGGGGTGAACTTCTTGGGGTTGTGCAGATCGCGGAGCCATTCCAGACGTTCGTCGGGAACGGCGACCACCCCTACGTTGGGGTCGATGGTGCAGAATGCGTAGTTGTCCGCAGGAATGCCCGCGTTGGTAATTGCGTTAAACAGAGTGGACTTGCCCACGTTGGGAAGCCCCACGATACCTAATTTCATACGGCTCTTTCTCCTTGTGTCATCTTGTTGGATCAGGTTACCCTTTTTCCACCAATATACACGCTGCCGGGGAATTTGTCAAATGAATTCTTGACAGGCTGCGGGAAATCCCTAAGGCCGCCGGGCAGGGGCTTTGAGGCGGTTCAGACTTCTCAGCAATGGCTCTGCGCCGAACCAGAGGAACAGGGCTGTGGAGGCGGCATGGAGGGCGTCTGCGGGGAAGGCTGCGGCATAGCAGCCCAGCAGGAGTCTGAAATTCAGGGTTTCCCCTGCCCAGAGGAGGGCACAGGCGGTATTGACAATGCCGCCGTAGATCACGAGGGCGCAGAGGGCGCCGAAGCTGCTGAGAGAACGCCGGGAGGAGGAAAGCAGACCCCTGGAGGTAAGAAACCCGGCCAGAAAGCCGGTGACGCCCATGGCAAGCATCTGAACCACCGTCCATGGGCCTTGGGAAAGCAGCGTATTGGACAACAGCATGGAGCCGGAGCCTACCAGAAAGCCGGTCTCTCCGCCAAAGGCGGCCCCGATGAGGATCGTCAGAGCCATGACGGGCTTTATCTGCGGCAGCAGAAAAAAGATGACTCTGACAGCGGCGACGATGGCGCAGAGAAATGCGGTCAGAGCAAGGTCTCTGACCCCTGACCGGCGGGAAAGCATACGGAATCCGTCCAAGGTTACCCCTCCTTTTGGAATAGTGTATCCACCTGTGAGACAAATTTCTTTCTTACCAAAACTTTACAATACCGGGATAACGGATTTGATATTTCCTCTGTATGATAAAGCCAGAATCAAAAACAAAGGAGGAATTCAAATGAAAAAAGTATTCTGTTGTATTCTGGCGGTCTGTATGGTGCTTGTGCTGGCGGGCTGCGGCGGTCAGGGGGAAACCGTGTCAACCAACGGCTCCACCTCCATGGAAAAGGTCATCGGCATCCTGTCGGAGCAGTTTATGAACGCCCACGGGGATATCACCGTGACCTATGACGCCACCGGCTCCGGTACGGGAATTGAGGCCGTGGCGAACGGCACCTGCGACATCGGCCTTGCCTCCAGAAATCTGAAGGAGGAGGAAGCGGCGAAGGGACTGGTTTCCACCACCCTTGCCCTGGACGGGATTGCCATCATCGTCAATGAAAACTGCCCGGTGGAGGATCTGACGGTGGAGCAGATCGCGGCCATCTTCACAGGGGAAATTACAGACTGGTCTGAGCTGGGCGGCAGCGGGGAGATTGCCTGCATCGGGCGGGAGGCCGGTTCCGGCACCCGGGACGGGTTTGAATCCATCACCAAAACCGCCGACCGCTGTGTTCTCAAGCAGGAGCTGACCTCCACCGGCGGGGTAATTGCCGCCGTACAGTCCAGCCCCAACGCCATCGGCTACGCATCCTTCGCTGCGGTAGAAGGACAGAAGGGAATTAAGACGCTTACAGTCAACGGCGTGACCTGCACTGCGGATCACATTACTGACGGCAGCTACGTCATCCAGCGGCCCTTCAATCTGATCACCCGAGCGGACGGAAACCTGGGGGAAGCGGCGCAGGCGTTTTTCGACTACATGGTAAGCCCCGATGCCGCCGGGCTGATCACCGACGCGGGAGCGGTTCCCACGGCAAAGTGATATGAAAAAGAAATCCGTAAAACAGATCGCAGTGGAGAAGGGCATGAATGTGCTGTTTCTCCTCTGCGGCATTCTCACCGTAGGCTTTGTCCTGTGCATTTCCGTCTACCTGGTGATCTCCGGCCTGCCGGCCATCGGGAAGATTGGCTTCGCGGATTTTTTCTTCGGAACCACATGGCAGCCCACCGCCAGCGAGCCTTCCTACGGAATCCTGCCCTTTCTTCTGACCAGCGTATACGGCACGGCGGGAGCGGTTCTGATCGGAATCCCCATCGGCCTGCTGACGGCGGTCTACCTTGCAAAAATTGCGCCCCCGAGAGTTGCGGGCGCCGTCAGAACCGCCGTGCAGCTCCTGGCGGGCATCCCCTCTGTGGTCTACGGTCTGGTGGGAATGATCGTGCTGGTGCCGGGAATTCAGAAGCTGTTCTCGCTGTCCTCCGGGGCAACGCTCCTTGCGGCAATCGTTGTGCTGGCAATCATGATTCTGCCTTCCATCATCAATGTGTCTGAAACCGCCCTCCGGGCAGTGCCGGCAGAATATGAGGAAGCCTCCCAGGCGCTGGGGGCAACAAAGCTGGAGACCTATTTCCGTGTCAGCCTTCCTGCCGCGAAAAGCGGGATCGCCACCGCCGTTGTCCTGGGCGTGGGCAGAGCTATAGGGGAGGCCATGGCAATTATCATGGTGTCGGGGAATGTTCCCAATATGCCCGGCCTGCTGGAATCCGTCCGGTTTATGACCACCGCCATCGCTTCGGAAATGTCCTATGCCCCGGTGGGCTCTCTCCAGCGGGAAGCCCTGTTTTCCATCGGCCTGACCCTCTTCCTGTTTATTATGCTGATCAACGTCCTGTTAAATCTGACGGTGAAGAAAAAGGGGGAAAGAACATGAGGCTTTCATCCGGAAGGAGGCTGTGGAACGGCGGCATCAAGGCGCTGCTCTATCTGTCGGCGGGGGTGACGGTGACCCTTCTGCTGGCCATCATCGGATATATTTTCTATCGGGGACTTCCCTTCCTCAACTGGGAACTGGTCTCCACCCAAACCAGCTATCTCCGGGATACCATCGGTATTTTGCCCAACATCGTCAATACCCTCTATATCATTCTGGTCACCATGGTGATCGTCCTGCCCCTGGGCGTGGGGGCGGCGGTCTACCTGACGGAGTATGCGTCAAACCGGCGGCTTGTGTCCCTGATCGAGTTTGCCACCGAGGCGCTGGCGGGGATTCCCTCCATTATTTTCGGTCTGGTGGGCATGCTCCTGTTTACCCAGCTTTGCGGTCTGGGAGCGGGAATTCTGGCAGGGGGACTCACTCTGGTCATGATGATCCTGCCCACCATCCTTCGCACCACCCAGGAAAGTCTGAAAACCGTTCCCCAGGCGTATCGGGAGGGAGCTATGGCTCTGGGAGCGGGAAAGTGGCGTATGGTGCGAACGGTCGTCCTGCCAAACGCCATAGACGGCATCGTTACAGGGTGTATTCTGGCGGTGGGACGTCTGGTGGGGGAGTCGGCGGCGCTGCTGTTTACCGCGGGCTTCGGACTGAAGCTGCAGGACTTCGTCACGTCTCTCCGCTCCTCTTCCGCAACCCTGACCGTGGCGCTGTATATCTACGCCAGCGAGCAGGGAAAAATTGATGTGGCCTTTGCCATTGCGGTGATTCTGATGCTGCTGACGTTGGTGATCAACGCCGCCTCAGGCTTCGCAGGCAGGAAACTCAGGAGGTAACCTATGGAAGCAATTATCCAAACCAAAAATCTCAGCCTCTGGTATGGAGATCATCAGGCGCTGAAAAATATCAACGCAGACCTGCCCCGCAATGAGATTACCGCCCTCATCGGCCCTTCGGGCTGCGGAAAATCCACCTTTTTAAGGACGCTGAACCGGATGCAGGATCTGGTGCCCAACGTGAAGATTACGGGAGAGGTGCTCTATGAGGGCAGCAATATTTATGACCCTTCCGTGGATGTGACCTGGCTGCGGAAGCGGATCGGC
>JAEDOJ010000043.1 GCA_016302015.1 Oscillospiraceae bacterium
AGATATGTTTCCGCAAACGGCTCAAACAAGGAAACGGCTGTGGATTTGTTCCCACAAACAGAAAAATAGCAAAGATATTCAGCCTATCGTATCGAGCCATGTGGAGTGTTGCGTGCGTCTATGTCGAAAGGATACAAAATGAAAACAATAGATATTGGATATATAAACCGAAATAATCAAAAAAATTTAGGATACAGAGGAAAATCCGAAACCCATTACAATCAAAATGCATTTGAAATGGAGTGCTTGGATTGCGGGCATAAGTATTTAGCTAACGGTTGTGATATTTGGTTAAGAAGATGTCCTGTTTGTCAGCCGAAAAGAAAAAAGAAGAAACGCAATTCTTCAAGAGTTATATCCGATAAATTAAGATACCAAGTTTTAAAAAGAGATAATTTTAAATGCTGTGCTTGTGGCGCATCTCCAGCGAAAGATCCATCTGTTGAGCTTCATGTAGATCATATTATTCCATGGTCAAAGGGTGGCGAAACAGCTATTGATAATCTTCAAACTCTTTGTTCCAAATGTAATCTGGGAAAAAGTGATTTAATTCTCGATTGATTTGTTTCCCAGTGCTAACAGCGGCAATCTGAATCAATACTTTTGGATGCTCCGAACCGGTTGAGAACGACGAAGCAGAAACAGAAAGGGCACACAATGAGATCGAAGGAAGAAAAATTGTCTGTTTTATCGGAATTGGCGGCTGAATTTCATCGACAGAACCTGCTATGGGCTGTGGGGGCGTCGCTTTTGCTCTATCTGAAAGGGTATGTGGAGGATTTTCATGATATTGATCTTATGGTCGCCCATGGGGATGCGGAAAAAATGGAGACAATATTGAAATCCAGGGGAAGTCTTCAACCCTCCACCAGAGGAAGCTTCGCCACGAAGCATTTCAGAGAGTTTCTCATCCACGGCGTTGATGTGGATATGCTGGGGGGCTTTGCCATTGTACGTGACGGGAAAGTATATGATTGTGATCTGAAGCCGTGGCAGATTGCGGATTACACGGAAGTAAACGGGCAGAAAATTCCCCTTCAGTCCGTTGAGTTATGGCGAGAGTATTATCTGTTAATGGGCCGGGAGAAAAAGGTGGAAATAATCGATCATATTGAAAGGAGACGACAGAAATGGAACATATCCTCTGGTTCATGATCATGGTACCCTGCAGTGCGCTGTTTACGGGAATCGGCATTTACGCATGGAGGCGGAAAAAGCCCATGTGGTTTTGGTCGGGTTCTACCGTAGAAGAATCGGAAATCAGGGACATTCCCGCCTATAACCGTGCCAACGGCCGGATGTGGATGATTTTTTCTCTGCCGTTTTGGTTGTCTGCGTTCCTTGGCTTTTGGTCTGAGGCGGTTGCCGGTATGTTGGTTGCCGGGGCTTGTATGATCGGCCTTCCGGTTCTTGTTGTTGTGTATCAGCGAATTTATAAGAAATATAAGGCGTAAAAAACCGGAGGGGCTGTTTTTTTACAGCCCCTCCTTCTGCTATACCCTCAAGCCGTAGGTCAGAATTCCCAGATTTTTGTCGTAAATTTCGTCGAATTGAGACAGCGGCAGAGGATTTTCCCCCAGACCGGCCTCGATGGTATAGCCGGGACGGTTAAAATCCTGAATAAACCAGTCCTTATACCCGGCGAAGCCGGAGGCATAGGGCGTATCCTCTAACTGATAGCCGCTGAGCTGGGCGAAAAATTCCCCGATGGCCTGAGCGTCCGGCGGCGCCATGTCGAGAAATTTCCAATAAATTACTTCGCCCTGGGTATGATAGGAGAGGGTCAGACGAGGATTGACCTCTTCGGTGAGTTGCGCCATAGCGGCGCTTTCCGCCTGATCCAAGGGGCTATAGCCCACGAAATCCCGTGGGGCGGGCTGATCAAAGCCAAGGGCGAATTTGTTATCTCTGGCCTGCTCCCAGCCGGCGGGATAATTCAAATTCAAATCCACCCCCAGCAGGTTCGCCTTCCACCCCTCCGGGAAGGGAATCAGGGGGAAATACGCCCCGATTGCCTCCGCCGCCTGGTATTCCCCACTGCCCGGTGCAATGGCTCCCGTGACCAGATCCACGCCGTCGGGATTGACCATGGGTACGCAGTAAAGCTGGGTATTGCGGAACAGGGGCAGGGCATTGAGAGGGCCGATCCGTCCCTGTACGGAGACCGCCTGACAATACTCCTCCAGAAATTTCATCAGTACCGGCGTGGTGATCCACTCGTTGGCGTGGTGGCTGGCGTTGTAGAGCACCGACCGCCGTCCCTGACCGATTTGCAGAACCGATACCGGTCTGCCGAAGGCGGTGCGGGTAAGAACCCGATGGGTCAGAAACGGATACCGGGCCGTCAGTCCCTGAATGCACAGCGCCAGAAGCTCTGAGGTAAAGGGCAGGTCTGTGGGTACCACAGGGAAGCCGAAGGGAACGATCAGATATTGGCCGATGGAAAGCTGTCTGGGATTCTGATTGGGATTGGCGGTCAGGATGGCCTGTACGGTGGTACCAAACTGACGTGCCAGACGGTAATAGGTATCTCCGGGCTTGACCATATAGCGTTCATAGCCCAGCAGGAAGGGCATCAGACGCTGCATGGTCAGGACATCCTCCTGACCGGAGACAAACAAGCCCTCTCTGCGTTGAAATTCCTGCAGATTTTCCGCGCCTTCGCGGCGAAGTCCAAGCTCAACTAAACTCAAATTACATCCCTCCGGGAAAGCATATGCCCGAAGGGGAGCTCGTTTGCCGCCGTTGAAGGAATTCGACAAAAATAGGGGAAAAAGATTTCTGAATTTGTAAGGCTTTAGCGGTGGACGAAACGGAATTCATCTGCTATAATACCTATGGAATCTGCGTCCCCTGATGGGGGACAGGAATACAGAGCCAACGGCTCGGAAAAAAAGAGGTATATCATGATTGCCCACGGAAAAGAAATTAAAGTCTTTACCGCCAATGCCAACATTCCCTTTGCGCAGGGAATCTGCAACGAACTGGGAATTGACCTGGGGGACAGCACCGTAAGCGCCTTTGCCGACGGCGAGGTGAATTGCTCCATCAATGAAACCGTTCGCGGCTGTGACGTATTTGTCATACAGCCTACCTGCAAGCCCGTCAATGACAACCTGATGCAGCTTCTGATTATGATCGACGCCTTCCGCCGTGCCTCTGCCGGACGAATCACCGCCGTCATTCCCTACTTTGGCTATGCCCGTCAGGACCGCAAGGCCAAGGGACGTGACCCCATTTCCGCCAAGCTGGTGGCGAATCTGATTGCCAAGGCCGGCGCTGACCGGGTTTTGACCATGGATCTCCATGCGGCGCAGATTCAGGGCTTCTTCGACATCCCTGTGGATCATCTGGTGGGCAATCCTCTGTTCAGCCGTTACTATCTGTCCAAATTCGACGAAAGAACCTATAACCACGATGATTTTTGCGTGGTTTCTCCCGATATCGGCTCGGTGTCCCGTTCCCGTGCCTTTGCCGCCAAGCTGCATATGGGGCTTGCCATTGTGGACAAGCGCCGCCAGCGAGCCAATATGTGCGAGGTCATGAACATCATCGGCGATGTGGAGGGGAAGACCTGCATTCTCTTTGACGATATCGTGGATACCGCCGGCTCCCTGTGCAACGCCGCCAAGGCCATCGTGGAGATCGGCAGGGCCAAGGCGGTCTATGCCTGCGCCAGCCACGGGGTTCTGTCCGGCCCGGCCTGCCAGCGTGTGGAGGAAAGCTATATTGAAGAGCTGATGCTTCTGAATACCATCCCCCTGCCTGAGCATTATACCGGCACCAAGATCCGTCAGTTGGATGCGGCTCCCATGTTCGCAAAGGCCATCACCCGGATCTATAACGAGACCTCCATCTCCAGTCTGTTCTGATGCTGTTTCAAAAACCTGCCTGTGACTGGCTGATCGTGGGGCTGGGCAACCCCGGAGAAAACTATGGAAGAACCCGCCACAATGTGGGCTTTCGCACCATTGACGCTCTGGCGAAGGAGCTGAGTGTAAGGATTGACCGGGGGAAGTTCCGGGGACTTTACATTCCGGCGGCCTATCACGGAAAGAAGCTGATTTTGCTGAAGCCCCAGACCTTTATGAATCTTTCCGGCCTGTCCGTGATGGAGGCGGCCCGGTATTTCAAGCTGCCTCCGGAGCGGGTGATCGTCCTCTTTGACGACATTTCCCTGCCGGTGGGACGGCTGCGGGTGCGGGGAGAGGGTTCTGCCGGAGGGCATAACGGCATAAAATCCATCATCGGCGCTCTGAACAGTCAGTCCTTCCCCCGGGTCAAGATTGGGGTTGGGGCGAAGCCTCACCCGGACTATGAGCTGGCGGATTGGGTGCTGTCCAACTTCACCGGGGAGGAGGAAAAACTCCTTGCCCCCACGGTGGAGGCCGGTTGGAAGGCCGCTTTGGAGATCGTGGACAACGGAGTTCCCGCCGCGGTTTCCAAATATAACGGCTGGCGGCCGTAAATTTGTCAAATAATATGTAATTATACGGAAATCGGGGGTTTTCCCGATTTCCGCATTCCTGCGTGGAGAAAAACCATGGAATTACTCTTAAAAGCTCTGGAAAAGCTGCCGGATTACGGCAGAATGAAAACCTGTATTGAGAAGAATCAGGCGGTGGGGGTTTCCGGCGCCGCCCAGATCAACCGATCGCACCTGATTGCTTCCTTGCTTCATGATTCAAAACGCTCCGGCGTGATCATCTGTCAGGACGAAATGGCCGCCCGGAGAACCCAGGGGGAGCTGGCAGCCTTTCTGGGGGAGGAAGCCCCCATTTTGCCCTCCCGGGATCTGGCGTTTTACAGCGCTTCCGCAGTGTCCCGTGGGTGGGAGCAGCGGCGTCTGCGCCTGCTTCATGACCTTGCCCGGGGAAAGCTGCCCCTTCTGCTGACCACCTGGGACGCCCTTGCGGTGCGTACCATGCCCAAGTCCCACCTGTTCGGCAGCGCAATGACCCTGCGGCTGGGGGCGGTTCTGCCCATGGAGGAGTTTTGCCGCCGTCTGGTGGAGGGAGGCTACTCCCGGGGCACGCTGGTGGAGGGCGTGGGACAGTTTTCTGTTCGGGGCGGCATTGTGGACGTGTTCTCTCCTGCCTGCGACCAGCCGGTGCGGGTGGAGTTCTTCGGGGACGAGGTGGATACCATGGGGTATTTCGACACCGTCACCCAGAGACGGACGGAGAATCTGGAGGAATTTGTTGTCCTCCCTGTGGCGGAGAACCTGACCAGACAGCATCCGGGGGGAACGGCAGGGCTGGCGAAGGAGCTGGAAGCCCTGATTGCCCGCCAGCGCAGGAGAAAAAAACCCAACGAGAGTCTTCTGCAAACCCTGAACGCTGATTTGGAGGAATTGAACTTAGGCGCAAACTTCCCGGCGGCAGACCGGTATATGGCGCTGATTTATCCGGAGTTTGCCTGCGCCGCGGACTATGTGCCGGCGGACGCTCTGGTGTTCTTCAGCGACCACGGCAATCTTCACCGTGCCGCCAACCGTTACATGGAGGAGGAGGGGCTGATGCTGGACAGCCTGCTCCAATCCGGTATCCTCTGCGGAGAGCTGTGTGAGTTTTCCGCTGATTGGGAAGAGGTCTGCGGCCGGCTTTCCGGCAGAGCGGCGGTATTTCTGGATTCCTTCCTTGCCTCCGCCTACCCTAAGAGCCTGCCCCCCAGGGAATTGTGCAATGTCACCGCCAAGCAGCTTCCCTCCTACGGCGGCAATCTGGAAATTGCCGTCTCCGACCTGAAGCACTATCAGAAGAACGACTTTGCCTCCCTGGTGCTCTGCGGAAACCGGAGACGGGGAGAAATTCTTGCCCAGCAGCTCCGGGACCAGGGCTTGTCCGCTTTTTTGGCCTTCCCTCTGACCTCCATGCCCAGACCGGGACAGATTCTGCTGTCCGACGGGGCCTTGCCCAACGGCATGGAGTACCCGGAATTGAAATTAGCCGTCCTGACGGAAGGACAATTACTGGCGCAGGCTGTCCAAAAGCCCCGAAAAAAACGGGGAAAGGCCACCAACCGTCAGAAGCTGGATTCCTTTGCCGACCTGTCTCCCGGAGATCTGATTGTCCATGAATATCACGGCATCGGGAAATATCTCTGCATGGAGCAGATCAAGATTGACGGCGTGGTGAAGGACTATGTGAAGATCGCCTATCAGGGCACGGACGTTCTCTATGTTCCCGCCACCCAGTTGGATCTCATCGGCAAATACATCGGCAGCGGGGAGGATACCCCGGTCAAGCTGAATAAATTAGGCGGCGACCAGTGGCAGAAGACCAAGGCCAGAACCAAAGCCGCCGTAAAGGAAATGGCGGAGGAGCTGATTAAGCTCTATGCGGAGCGAAAACGTCTGCCGGGCTTTGCCTTCGGGGCGGACAGCCCCTGGCAGAAGGAGTTTGAGCAGAATTTCCCCTATGTGGAGACGGACGATCAGCTTCGTTCCATTGAGGAAATCAAGGGGGATATGGAAGCGCCCCAGCCCATGGATCGTCTGCTCTGCGGCGACGTGGGCTTTGGCAAGACGGAGGTCGCCCTCCGAGCCGCCATGAAGGCGATTCTGGACGGGAAGCAGGTGGCGATTTTAGTTCCCACCACCGTTCTGGCGCAGCAGCATTACACCACAGCGGTAAAGCGGTTTTCCGGCTTCCCGGTGAATATCGGCGTTTTGTCCCGGTTCTGTACCGCCGCCCAGCAGCGGAAAAATCTGGCGGATCTGCGGGCGGGAACCCTGGATCTGATCATCGGCACCCATAAGCTGCTGCAAAAGGATATTGCGTTCAAGGATTTGGGACTGCTGATCATTGACGAGGAGCAGCGCTTCGGCGTTACCCACAAGGAGAAGCTGAAGGAGCTGTCCCGGGGGGTGGACGTGCTGACCCTGTCCGCAACGCCCATTCCCAGAACTTTGAATATGGCTTTGTCCGGCCTGCGGGATATGTCCACCATCGAGGAACCGCCCCATGACCGGTATCCCGTCCAGACCTTCGTGCTGGAATATGCCGAGCCTGTGCTGATGGACGCCATTCGCCGGGAGGTGGAGCGGGGCGGGCAGGTGTATTTCCTCCATAATCGGGTGGAAACCATCGCCCAGTGCGCCGCCCGGATCAAAAAGGCCCTCCCGGACATTCAGGTGGGGATCGCCCACGGCAAGATGAGCGAGGAGGAGCTGTCCGAGGTCATGCAGCAGATGGTGGAGAATGAATTGCAGGTGCTGGTCTGCACCACCATCATCGAAACCGGCATCGACATTCCCAACGTCAACACTCTGATCATTGAGGATGCGGATAAATTGGGACTTGCCCAGCTCCATCAGATTCGGGGACGGGTAGGACGGAGCAATCGCCATGCCTACGCGTATCTCACCTTCCGCCGGGGCAAGGTGCTGACGGAAATTGCGGAAAAGCGGCTCAACGCCATTCGGGACTATGCGGAGTTCGGCTCCGGCTTCAAAATCGCCATGCGGGATCTGGAAATTCGGGGAGCGGGAAATCTGTTGGGCGCCGCTCAGTCCGGGCATCTGGTTTCCGTGGGGTATGATATGTATCTGAAGCTGCTGGAGGAAGCGGTTCTGGAGGAACGGGGAGAAAAGCCCCTGGAGGAAGCGGCCTGTACGGCGGATTTGGACGTCACGGCCAATATCGACAAAAATTATGTGTCCTCGGGAGAGCAGCGGATGGATCTGTACCGCCGCATGGCGGCCATTCGGTCACAGGAGGATGCGGATGAGCTGCTGGACGAGGTGGTAGACCGGTACGGCGATCCACCCAAGGGCGCCATGAACCTGATTTCCATCGCACTGCTGCGAGCCAAGGCGGCGGCAGCGGGGATTTCGGATATTTCCCAGAAGGGCAGAACCATCGAGTTCTGTCTGAAAAAGTTTGAATTTGAGGCGGTGGCGGCGCTGTGCGGCCTGCCTGCCTACCAAAAACGGGTCTATTTGTCGCCAAAATCCGACAAGCCCATTCTGACCCTGAAGCTGCTGGCGGGGGAAAATCCCCTGAAGGCGGCGGAGGAGCTGCTGAAAAATTACAGAAGCAAGGAATTATAAAGAGAGGAAAAATAGAGATGTTCAGTCTGCTTTTGCCGGTGATTTATCTGGCGTTTATCAGTCTGGGACTGCCGGATGCCCTCTTAGGCTCCGCCTGGCCCTCCATGTACCAGAATTTTCAGGTGCCCCTGTCCTATGCGGGGATGATTTCCATGATTATTTCCGCCGGAACCATCGTCTCCAGCCTGCTCAGCGACCGCCTGACCCGGTGGCTGGGCACGGGAAAGGTGACCCTGATCAGCGTTTTCGTGACCGCCGCGGCGTTGTTCGGCTTCTCCTTCAGCAACAGCTTCCTCCTCCTGTGCCTCTGGGCGGTGCCCTACGGACTGGGGGCGGGGAGCGTGGACGCTTCCATCAATAACTATGTGGCCATCCACTATTCCAGCCGCCATATGAACTGGCTGCACTGTATGTGGGGGCTGGGCGCCTCCGCAGGCCCCTACGCCATGGCCTACGCGCTGAGCCACAGCACATGGCATACCGGCTACCGGATCATCGGTGTGTTTCAGGTGGCGCTGACGGTAATTCTCTTCCTGAGCCTGCCTCTGTGGAAGAAGAGAACCGCCTCCCCGGAGGGAGGCGACAGAAAGGCGCTTTCCATCAGAAAAGTGCTGGGGCTTCCCGGCGCCAAGGCGATGATGATTACGTTCTTCTGCTATTGCGCCCTGGAGCAGACGGCGGGGCTGTGGGCGGCCACCTATCTGGTGGTGAACCGGGGAATTACCGAGGGGACCGCCGCCGGCTATGCCAGTTTGTTCTATGTGGGCATCACCGTGGGCCGGATTCTGGCAGGCTTTGTGTCCAATCGTCTGGGAGACAAAAAGATGGTTCTGCTGGGACAGGCCATTGTGCTGGGCGGGATCATAATGATCCTCCTGCCTGTGGCATCGGAGCTTTGGGGGCTTGGGGGACTGATTCTTGTAGGCTTGGGCTGTGCGCCCATCTATCCCGCCCTGCTGCACGCCACTCCCGCTCACTTCGGGGAAGACAAATCTCAGGCAATTATGGGGATGCAGATGGCCAGCGCCTATGTGGGCATCTGCGTCATGCCGCCCCTGTTCGGCCTCCTGTCCCAGCATCTGGGCGTGTGGCTCTATCCGGTCTATCTGGCTGTG
>JAEDOJ010000044.1 GCA_016302015.1 Oscillospiraceae bacterium
AACCTACGGTTTTGCCACCTCCCTCGTCAGAGGGAGGCAGAAGGTGCGGTGCAAACTTATGCATTGTACAAATTATCATGGTACGGTGGTATCCAAGGCTCCCTCTGATGAGGGAGCTGTCAGCGAAGCTGACTGAGGGAGAGAAAAAAGCTGTCGATAATAAGTTTTTTCGTTTTTTGCAGTGCAAATCAGGTCTCTCCCTCCGTCAAAACCTTCGGTTTTGCCACCTCCCTCGTCAGAGGGAGGCAGAAGGTGCAGTGCAAGATCGGGACGCTCCCATCAGAGGGAGGCAAGGGTGCGGTGCAAAGCAAAAACACCTTACAATCCCTCCGTCACGGCTTCGCCGTGCCAGCTCCCTTTACACAAGGGAGCCTTTTTGACAGTATGAGAGCCGCGCTGGGCGCGGCTCTGTTCTATGGTGTTTCATTGTCTTCGGGAGGCTCGGTAGGCGCTTCCGTAGGCGGAGCGGTGGGTGCCTCCGTGGGAGGCGTGGTGGGGGCCGTGGTGGGCTCCGTGGGCTCTTCCTTGGAAACAAAATGAGCGATTTCCTTATCCCGGCGGTCATACTTGGAGTAGTTGACAACCTCCTTGTCGATCAGGTTGCCGTCCATATCGTACTTATACCGGTAGGTGGTGACGTTGGCTCCGTTATAGGCCGTCTGGATCACTTCGCCCTCGTAGCAATCCTTATACTTGTCGTAGTTATACATACCGGGGTAGATTTCGATGATTTTCTCACCGGCTTCGTAGTAAGCGGTGACCTCATAGTCCAGCTTCACCGTGTAGTTCTTGGTCTCCGTGCCCACGAAGGCCACATGGACGTAGCCGTCGGAGACAGAGGCGTCGATGCGGATGGGATGGGTGGTATTGTTGCGCCAGCGATAGTCCAGATCGCCCCAATACACGGTTGCGTCCATGCCCCAGGGCACATAGTCCGGGGTATACTGGTGCTCCCACCGCTCCACCACCTCCAGATCGGACTTGATGGTGCAGTAGTAGAGGACGGATGCCACCTGACAGACGCCGCCGCCCAGCTGGTTTTCCGTTCTGCCGCCTACATAGACGCCGGCTTCGCCGTAGCCCTTTTCGGCGGTACGCTCGCCCACGGTTTCGTTGAAGGAGAAGACCTCGCCGGGACGGACGATGGTACCGTTGACCGCGGCGGCGGCCAGCTCAAGATTGTGGGTACGGGCGGAGCTGTAGGTGGAGTGCTTGCTGTCGTAGGAAGCCAGCACGTCGCAGAACAGCTCGTTGCGCAGGGATTCGGCGGTGTACTGAGGCTCCAGCTCACAGAGGGTCAGGATCACGCTGTCGCCGGGCTGTGCCTGAGCAAAGGCCTTCACGGCGTCGGACATCAGGAAGCCGAAGCCGTTTTCGCCCTCGGTGATCTCGTAGGTTTCCTGATTACAGACGGCATTGACGGGCTTGACGCAGTTGTACTGCTCATACAGGGCGTCCAGATCGCAGGGCTCGGGGATTTCCTCGTCGTAAATATACTGCAGATCATACCGGCCGCTGGTGTAGGAGGCGATGATCTCGGTGTACAGGGCGCTGACATCGATGTCCCGCTTCATGGTGCCGATGTCCACCTCCAGAGCGTCAACGGTCTTGGGATTGCCGTCCCGGTCGGTGATGGTGGTGGTGGTCTCAAGAATGCGGGTATCCGTACCGATACAGGTGGTGTCGTCCAGGGTATTGACCAGAACCTCCCGGATATACCCTTCGTTTAAGGTGAGATATTTGGTCACATCCACGTCCACCCGATCCATGTTCAGCCTGGAGCCGGTGCCGCGGCCAATCTGGTAGGCCTCCTCCACGGCGCCGGGGATATCCAGCTTCATATCCACATCCTCGGCCAGAAGGCAGAGGGTCTTATCCAGGATATAAGGCTTGCCGGCGGCGTCCAGAGGGGCGTTCTCATCGGTGACCACGGTCTCCTCTTCGGGGATGGGGTCCGGGTTCTGGGCCTCGCCCTCGATGGGATTGCCGTAGATGTCCACGGGGACATCTGCGGAGGGATCATAGGTGGTGGTGTAGAGAGGGAAGGAATCGCCCCGGGTGTAGAAGCGGATGTTCATATCCTCGTCCATGGTGACGGCCTGGAGGGCAAGCTCCGCTTCCTCCTTGGTCATGCCGCCGATGTTGATCCCGCCCACATAGACGTTTCGGGTAATTCTCCCATCGTCCCGGAAGATCACATAGCCCACGGCGCAGGCCAGAATGATCACCACGGACAGCGCCAGAGCCAGGATCAGAGGCAGCTTGTTCTTTTTGTTCTTTTTTCGTTTTTTCGGCGCCGGGCCGGCAGTGGAACGGCTTGCGTAGCGGACTGCCTGAGACTGGGCGGGTTTCTTTTCATATTTTCCCATATGCTAACTCCTATTTTTGACAGAGATGATTTCGACATAGATATTATAACTTAGAATCGACAAAATGCAACACCGATTTCGCAAATATGTTATAGTAAAAATGTAAAAATTATGTAAACCTTTTTTCGGGATGCCCCCTTCCATCATACGCGAACGAGAGCATCGAAATTCCGTGAAGAAAATCGGCTTTTGCAGATTTATTCTGAGCTTCCCTTGCATTTTTCGCCCTTTTGTGCTAAGATTAGAGTTGCGAAATTTTGAGGAGGTGAAGTCATGCGGCGTTTTCTGCTGGTGGTTCTTTGCATATTGCTGTTTCTGGTGCCCGTCCATGCCGCCGGTGACGAAATCTCTTCTCTGGAGATGGAGGTCGTGGTAGACGCCAACGGCCGCAGTCAGGTCAAGGCCACCGCCACGGTGAAATTTACATCCGCTCCCACCACCTTTGCCTTTCCGTTGCATTCCCGTGCCGGCAGTGTTTCCGGCTCCGGGGCGGCCTATGAGACGGAGAACCGGAACGGCGTGGTCTATGCGGTGTTCTCCAATCCCTCCGGCTTTACCGGAAGCCAGACCTTTATCTGCACCTATTCCCTGCCCTGCGGGGTTACGGGCATTCCGGACGACGAGGAGCAGACCCAGGAATATCTGATGAATGTCATCGACGGCGGGTGGGACTATTCCATCCAGAGCTTCACGCTGAAGATGACCTTCGCCGCTCCGGTGGCGGTGCAGCCCTCCTGGACCTCCGCCTTCCACGGGGATATCATCGACAATTCCCTGACCATCAGCGTCAAGGACAAGACCCTGTCCGTCCGCTCCGTCCAGCCCATCATCGATCATGAGACGTTGGAAATGCGGCTGACGTTCCCGGATCAGACCTTTACCATCATCCACGAGGCCGGACGCACCATGTCTGTGAACCAGATTCTGTTTCTGGTGCTGACGGCGCTGGCGGTGGTGTACTGGTTCCTCTTCCTCCGGGGACACCTGCTGTTTTCCCAGCGGCAGAGCTATCCCTGCTCCGACGCCACCGCCGGAGAGATTCCCTGTCAGCTTTTCGGGGAAAAGGCCGATATCGGCGCCGTCCTTGCCCACTGGGGGAATCTGGGATATTTGGCCATCCGCCGCCATAAAAACGGCCGGATTATGCTGGAAAAGCGGATGGATATGGGCAACGAACGGCCAAAGGGGGAAAAGCGGCTCTTTGATTCCATTTTCCTCAGCGGGACGGTCTGCGACGCCAGAAGTCTGCGGTTCCGCAAGGTCTGCACAAAAAATCTTCCCGCTCTGCGGAAGGTCTGGATCAGGAGAATGTACCGCCCCAAGGCGGGCAGTCCCTACCTGCTCCGAGCCATCGTCCTGCTGGCGGGCCTGATTGTCTGCCTGACGGTTTTCGATATGCTGCTCCCCGCCAACGGCTTCCGTTGGTTCCTCCTGCCCTTCCTGACGATCTTCGGCACCGGGCTTTGCGCCGCCGTCCAATGGGCGGCCAACGGCGTCTACCGCCGGGATCGTTACCTGCGCTTCGCCTGCGGCGTGGCGGCGGCAGGTCTGCTGCTCCTGCTGGCTTCCATGGGCGACATCCTGTGGCTCATGCTGGTCTGCCTGTTGATGCAGGTTCTCTGCTCCCTGCTGACCCTCTTCGGCGGCAGACGGACGAAGGCCGGGGAGGACTATGTGCGAAAGCTGTTGGGTCTGCGGAAGTTCCTGCGGAAAATCGACGTGGACACCGCCCAGCAGATGAGCGCCAACGACAGCCAGTACTACTACCGGATGCTGCCCTTTGCGGAGGTCATGGGGGTGGGCGGCGGCTTTACCAGGCGCTGGGGACACTGGCAGAAGGAGGATTGCTCCTGGCTCTCCGACGACAGCTTCAAGCCCAAAAATACTGACGATTTCTACGCATTGTATAAAAATATCATGAGCGCCGTCCGGAACGAGCCCCGGGGCGCGTCCCAGTCGGCAAAGCGCCGCCGCTGAGGAGGTTTTTCATGGAAGAATATGCCTTTTTTGCCATGCTGTCCCGGATGCGGAATATCACCCGGTGGTGCCTGATGCGAAACACCTTTTCCGAAAATGTGCAGGAGCACAGCCATCAGGTGGCGGTGCTTGCCCATGGTCTGGCCATGATTCGCCGGGAAATTCTGGGCCTGGAGGCCGACCCGGAGGCCTGCGCCACGGCGGCGCTGTTTCATGACGCCCCGGAGATTCTCACCGGGGATATGCCTACCCCCATCAAATACTACAATCCTCAGATTAAGCAGGCCTACCGGCAGGTGGAGCGGGTCAGCGGGGACAAGCTGCTGTCCATGCTTCCTCCGGAGCTGCGGGAGTGCTATGCGCCCCTGATTCATGAGGAAAACCCGGAGGTTCGGAATATTGTCAAGGCGGCGGATAAGCTGTCGGCGCATATTAAATGTATCGAGGAGCTGAAGGCCGGGAATCAGGAATTTGAATCCGCGGCCCAGCAGACCAGACAGAGTCTGGAGGCCATGGGGCTGCCGGAGCTGGACTGGTTTTTGGAGCATTGCCTCCCCGCCTTCGGGAAAAACCTGGATCAACTGGACTAAGGAGAACGGCATGAAAAGAGAAGACTATATTTCCTGGGATGAATATTTTATGGGGGTTGCGCTGCTGGCGGCCCACCGGAGCAAGGACCCCAATACCCAGGTCGGCGCCTGTATTGTCAGCGAAAATCACATCATCCTCTCCACCGGCTACAACGGCTTCCCCTTCGGCTGCTCCGACGATGAGTATAGCTGGGAGCGGGAAGGGGAGGACACCAAATATCCCTATGTGGTTCATGCGGAGCTGAACGCCATTCTCAACTCCAACGGCAAGTCCCTGAAGGGGGCGCGGCTGTATGTGACCCATTTTCCCTGTAATGAGTGCGCCAAGGCGATCATTCAGAGCGGAATCCGGGAGGTGGTCTATGTTTCGGATAAATATCCGGTTTCCGCCATGACCGTGGCGTCCCGACGGATGCTCTGCTCCGCCGGGGTGAAGCTCACCAGACTGGAGACGAAGCTGAAGACCCTGTCCCTGCAATTTGAATTTTGAAGGGCTGCTTTGGCAGCCTTTTTTGAAAACAGAAAGGGAGTGCAGCGCCATGAAGGTGGAAAAGACCAACGCCATGCGCCAGTTGGATCGGAAAAAGCTGAATTATTCCGTTCATACCTATGAAGGCGGCGCGTTGAGCGGCGTTGAGGTGGCTGCCCGGCTGGGACAGCCTGTGGAGCAGGTGTTTAAAACCCTGGTTACCCAGGGAAAGTCCGGAGGCTACTATGTGTTTATGGTTCCGGTGGCGCGGGAGCTGGATTTGAAGAAGGCTGCGGCGGCGGTGGGAGAAAAAGCGATTTCCATGCTGCCCCAGAGGGAACTGCTGCCCCTGACCGGCTATGTTCACGGAGGCTGCAGCCCCATCGGCATGAAAAAACAATTCCCCACGGTGATTCACGCCTCGGCGGAGCGGCTGGACCGCATCTGGTTCAGCGGGGGAAGGATCGGTCTGCAGATCGAAGCGCGGGTGACAACCCTGCAGGATCTCGTCCCCCTGAAATTTTATGATATTGTTACAGGAGGCAACCCATGAAATACAAGAGATTCTTATCCGCACTGGCATGGCTGCTGATCCTCTGCGCTCTGCTGTCTGCCACAGGCTTTGCGGCCAATGTGACCACCGTGGCAAATATCACCCAGGATACCTCTGCGGCGCTGGATTACCTGAAAACCCAGTTCGGCACCACCGGCGATACCTATACCATTCCCGGCCTGCTGCAGGCGGTCACCAGAGACACCACCGGGGAAACGGTGACCACCTGTGACAACATGGTGCCCCAGGGACTGGCCTTCTGCGGCCCCAGCGGAAAATACCTGCTGATTTCCGCCTACTGCAACTGCGGCGCAAACCACCGTTCCGTCATCTACGTCATCGACGCCTCCTCCAAGGAGTATCAGGTCACCCTGATCACCGATACCACCTGCCATCTGGGCGGTCTGGCCTATGACGGCACCTATGTCTGGGTCTGCGACAGCCAGTCCAACCCCAAATGCGTCCGTGCCTATAAATATTCCTCCGTGGAGGACGCCATCACCCACAACTACTGGACGGTCTATACCCAGGCCACCTGTGAAGTGGACGCCACGCCTTCCTATATGTGCTACGCCAAC
The DNA here is from genome assembly GCA_016302015.1 of Oscillospiraceae bacterium. Next base: position 6,537 of record JAEDOJ010000044.1, read on the forward strand.
GATCTGCTCTATATCGGCACCTTCAGTGAAACGGCTTCCACCATGAAGATGTATTTCTACGAGACCAATGGCAAGACCATCACTAAAAAGGGCAGCTTCACCGTCAACGGCGTTTCCAAGATTCAGGGAATGTCCATCCGCAACGGCTGCATGGTGCTGACCTCCTCCTACGGCAGAACCAACAAGTCCGACGCCTATATTTTCACCGATCCCGGCAGCCGCTTCATGCGGGACGGGGCGGTATACAATGTGGAAAACGCCAGGCATCTCTCCCTGCCCAATATGGCGGAGGGCTGCTATATCGGCTCCACCTATACCTATTTCCTCTTCGAGTCCGGGGCAAAGACCTACCGGGGCAGCGCCAACACCATGCCTCTGGATCGGTACATCCGGCTGAAGCATGACGTGATCGGCGTGACCCTGAACGCCACCCCCGCACCCACCTCCGCCAAGGTCTGTGACGGGGTCTATACAATACATAATATAGGCGATGCCTCCCGGGGTCTGAATATCCGGGGCGGCTCCACCGCCCAGGGCGCACAGCTTGAGCTGCAGGATCGTGCCGGGACGAACAGCCAGCGCTTTGCCATTCAGCTGGGAGAGGACGGCTATTATACCATCCGGAATGTGAACTCCGGGAAGCTGCTGGAGGTTGCCAACGGGGGCGCCAACGGAGAGTATAAGGTTACCCAGAACGACGACAGCGGCGAGCTTTGCCAGAAGTGGACGATCATGGACAATGGAGACGGCTCCTTCTCCTTCATCAATGGGGCAACGGACAAATATCTGGATCTTGCGAGCAATCAAATTGCCGACGGCACGGACGTTCAGACCTGGAATACCAACGGCACCGCCGCCCAGAAGTGGTACCTTCAGACCTCTGTTCCTCTGGGGCTGGAGGGAACCTACAACATCTGCAATCAGTCCAACCAGACGGTGGTGGTGGACAGCGACGGCCTGCTGGAGGGCGCAAACGTGCTGTTGGGCGCCAAATCCGTGGCGAATCGCCAGAAATTTGCGGTGAAGGCGGTGGGAGACGGATATTTCACCATTACCAGCATTGCCGCCGGCCGAAATCTCCGGGCGGAGAGCGCTTCCGACGCCAACGGCTCAAACATCAGCCTTGGCTCCGCCACTGCCGGAGGGGCGGATCTCAGTGAACGCTGGCAGCTGGTGCCCAACGGAGACGGCAGCTACAGCATTGTGTCCCTCTATAACACCCTCTGTCTGGACGCGGCCTCCTGCAATCTGAACCCCGGCGCCAATCTTCAGGGCTGGAAGTGGAATACCACTGCCGCCCAGCGGTGGGTTTTGAAAACCGCGCCTCTGGAGGTCAACCATACCTTTGAGGCGGTGGACAACGGGGACGGCACCCATACCAGGACCTGTACCCAGTGCTTTGCCACGGAGACGGAGGCGCACACCATGGAGACCACCGTTGTGCCTCCCACCGAAACCCAGGAGGGCTATGATCTGCATACCTGCACCCTCTGCGGCTATTCCTGGCAGGACAATCCGGTGACGCTGGCGGAGCTCACCGAGACTCTGCGGTTTGCCCAGGCGTCTTTGTACCTTGCCAGCGATATTTCCATCAACTTCTATGTGAGAGAGGCCGATTTAGCGGGCTGGACGGCTCCGGTGGTGACCTTTGCCAAGGAAGTGTACAACGCCGACGGGAGTGTTGCGGAAACCGTTACCCGGCAGGTGCAGGACTATACCGTCAGCGGGGACTACCGGGTCTATACCTTTACCGGCGTCAACGCCACGGAAATGGGCAGTAAGGTTACTGCGTCGATCTCTGCGAACCGGGGCGGCCTCCGCTGTACCGGCGGGGTAAAGGAATACAGCGTTGCCACCTATGTGGAGAATATGCTCCGGGGAGAGATCAGTGATGAACTGAAGACGCTGCTGGTGAATCTGCTGAACTACGGCACGGCGGCGCAGACCTATTTCGGATACAATCCCTCCCATCCTGTGAACGCCGTTCTCACAGAGGAGCAGGCCGCCTGGGGAACGAGTACCCCGCCTTCCCTGTCCTCCTGCCGGAAGCTGGAGCGTCAGGAGGGTGCGACGGTGCATTTTGAGACCTGTTCTCTCAGCCTGCGGGAGAGAGTCGCAATCAATTACTATCTGGATCTCAGCGAATATACCGGCAGCGTGGAGAATCTCTATGCCCGGATCACCCGGAACGGCAACAGCGTTACGGTGGACGGGGCAGATTTCCTGACCAGAACCGACGACAGCGGCAAGGCGACATATCTTGTCAGCTATTCCGGCCTGAACGCCATGCAGATGCGGGTTCCCTGTACCATTGAGATCTTTGACCGAACGACCGATCAGCGGGTCAGCGACACCCTGACCTACAGCATTGAGACCTACGCCTTTGGCGCGGGAGAGCCGCTGAACGCTCTGACCAACGCCATGATGGCCTACGGCGACAGCGCCGAGGCGTATTTCCAAAACCGCTGAAAAAAAGCCGGGGCTCCTTCAGGAACCCCGGCTTTTCATATGTGCGCCCGGTGAGCGCACATTCTATAGGGTGAAAGTCCCGAAGTCGCCCG
>JAEDOJ010000045.1 GCA_016302015.1 Oscillospiraceae bacterium
GTGCTAACGGAGATTTCCAGTCTGTCGGTTACTTTTTCCCACCTAAGCAGACAACTGTCTCCACATGGGAGCATCGGGGGAACATATCCACCGCTTCGGCGTGGGTCAGGGCGTAGCCCCGTTCTCCCAGAATCTTCACGTCCCTTGCCAGCGTGGCCGGATCACAGGAGACGTACACCACCCGGTCAGGGGACATTTTTACAATGGCGTCGATCACATCGGCGCTCAGACCCTTTCTGGGCGGGTCTACCACGATCACATCCGGCTTGGTTCCCTCTTCCCACAGCTTCTGCGCCGCCTGTCCCGCATCCGCACAGAAAAATCTTGCATTTTCAATGCCGTTTCTCCGGGCGTTCTCTTTTGCGTCCTCAATGGCTGCGTCCACCACCTCCACTCCGATGACGGTTTTCGCCTTTCCCGCCAGGCAGAGGGTGATAGTTCCCGCGCCGCAGTAGAGATCCAACACCGTTTCCGTCCCGTGAAGGTCCGCCGCCTTCAACGCCTTTCCGTAGAGCAGCTCCGCCTGATCCCGGTTGACCTGATAGAAGGATCGGGGAGAAATCTGGAATTTCAAGCCACAAAGGGTATCTTCAATGGCGTCGCTGCCCCACAAAATCCGGGTTTCCTCTCCCAGCACCCGATTTCCTTTCGCCGTATTCACATTCAGCGCCACGGATTTCAGTCCCGGGATTTTTTCTCTCAAAAGGTCTGTCAATTCCCGTTCTCTGGGCAATTTTTTCCCATTCACCACAAGGCAGACCAGTACCTCTCCGCTGGCAGCCCCGTAACGGACAAAAATATGCCGCAGCAGGCCTGTATGACTTTTCTCCTCATATACAGGGATCCGATAGGTATTCACCCACTCCATCACCGTTTTCTTTGCAAGGTCTGCCACCTCCGGCTGGATCAGACAGCGGTCAATGGGTACGATTTTATGAGTTCCCTTCTGGTAGAAGCCTGCCTCCGGATGCTTTTTTCCCGAACCCACAGGATACTGCGCCTTGTTTCGGTAGCCAATACAGGTTTTTCCGCCGGTGATGGGCAGTTCCGTCAGGTTTTGACCGCCCAGACGGTTCAGAGCGTCCATAACCCGCTGTGCCTTGATGGCGCACTCCGTCTCATAGTCCATGTGCCAAAAATCACAGCCGCCGCACTGCTTTGCGTAGGGGCACAGACGGTTCACCCGATGGGGCGACCGCTCCAAAAGCTTCTCAATCTTTCCATAAGCGGCGGTTTTCCCCACATGGGTGATTCGGATTTCATACTGCTCCTCCGGCACTGCGTTTGCCACAAAAACCGCACAGCCCTCCACCCGGCACACGCCAAGCCCTTCGCTGGTAAAGCCGGTTACTTTTGCTTTGTAAATATCATTCACTTTCATAAAAAATTCCTCTGTTTCACGTGAAACATTTTCAAAGTTGTGATATAATCTTATCACAAATCCATCCATTCGTAAATATCAAAAGGTGATTTTATGCTGACCTATGAAAATTGTACCCTCTGTCCACGAAGCTGTGGGGTCAACCGCAAGCTGGGACAGAAAGGCTTCTGCAAAATGCCCGGTTCTCTCCTGGGGGCAAGGGCGATGCTTCACTACGGAGAGGAGCCGCCCATTTCCGGCAGCTTCGGCACCGGCGCAATATTTTTCAGCGGCTGTACATTGAACTGCGTGTACTGCCAGAACCGAGACATCTCCAAGGCTGGCAAGGGCATGCCTTTGACAACCCAACGGCTGAGAGAAATTTTGGAGGAGCTGGTGGAACAGGGCGCCCAATCCATTGATTTGGTCACGCCTACTCATTTTTTGCCGGATATTCTGCCGGCGCTGTCTCCAAAACTTCCGGTTCCCGTGGTGTATAACTGCGGCGGCTATGAAAGCGTGGATACTCTCCGGGAGTTGGAAGGTCTGATCGACGTATATCTCCCGGATTTCAAATATTCCGACAATCAGTTGGCGAAGAGGCTGTCCCACGCCCCGGATTATTTTGAGACCGCCGCCGCCGCGATACAGGAAATGTACCGCCAGACCGGCGGCATTCAGATGGAAGGAGACCTCCTCAAGCGGGGCGTTTTGATACGGCATTTGGTTTTACCCGGATTTTTGTCCAACACGCTGGGTGTCATTGACTGGGTTTCAGAGTCCTTCCCCAAAAAAGATGTCCTGTTTTCCCTTATGAGCCAATACGTTCCCATGGGAGAGGTTGCGCCGCCCCTTGACCGGAAGCTGACAGCGGAGGAATATGACGGCGCCGTTTCCTGGATGGAATTGTGCGGACTGGATCAGGGCTATGTTCAGGATTTTTCCGCCGCTACCACGGAATATCTGCCCCAGTTTAATTTTGAAGGGCTGTAACTATTATAATGTATAAAAACATTGTTTCACGTGAAACATTTAAATCTTCACAGTTGAAAAATCCGCTCATCTGTGTTATCATGTGGGGGTAAGAAATTTCGGGAGGAAACAGCCAATGGCACGAATCATTGCGGTGGTCAATCAGAAGGGCGGCGTGGGAAAAACCACCACCGCTGTCAATTTAACCGCCGCTTTACACGCAAAGGGTTCCCGGGTTCTCCTCTGCGACTTCGATCCCCAGGCAAACGCAACCTCCGGTCTGGGCGTGGACAAGCGCAACGTTACCTACGGCGTTTACGATATGCTCATCGGCAGGGCAGACCCGGCAAAATGCATTGCCAAAACCGATTTTGGTGATGTTCTCCCCTCCTCCGCCGGCTTGGCCGGCGCTTCCGTGGAGCTGATCGACCTGGAGGATCGGGAATATCGTCTGAAAACCCATCTGGACAAGCTGGCCCCCCTCTACGACTACATACTCATCGACTGCCCGCCTTCTCTGGAGCTTTTAACCCTGAATGCCCTCTGTGCCGCAGACAGCATTCTGATTCCCGTACAATGCGAGTATTACGCTCTGGAGGGTCTGTCAGACCTGATGAGCACCATGCGTGCCATCAAACGGCGGCTCAATCCCAGACTGGAGATCTTCGGCGTGTTGCTTACCATGTACGACGGCCGAACCAATTTCTCCAACCAGGTTGCTCAGGAGGTTCGCAGGCACTTCCCCGGAAAGGTCTTTGCCTCGGTGATTCCCAGAAACGTCCGTCTGGCAGAGGCTCCCAGCCACGGTCTGCCGGTGATTGCCTATGACAGATCCTCCCGGGGTGCGGAAGCCTATCTGGCAGTTGCGGAGGAATTCCGCAGAAAGGGGTAAGAATGGCACAAAAGCAAAAAGGTCTCGGTCGAGGCCTGGGGGCGCTGATCGGAGATTTCTCCCCCCAGGATACGCCCCAGACCGTTACGAAATTACCGCTTCAGAAGGTGGAGCCAAATCCCAAGCAGCCCCGCCGCTTCTTTGATGAAGAAGAGCTGCAGGCGCTGGCGGATTCCATCGCGGAGCACGGCATCGTTCAGCCCCTGGCTGTTCGGGATACCGGCAACGGGTTTTACCAGATTATTGCCGGAGAACGGCGATGGCGAGCCGCCCGGCTTGCAGGTCTGGAGGAAGTTCCGGTGGTGGTGCTGGAGGCGGACGACAAAACCGTCATGGAGCTGGCGCTGATTGAAAATTTACAGCGTCAGGATCTGAATCCCATGGAAGAGGCTGAGGGTTATCAGACCCTCATTGAAGAATACGGTCTGACCCAGGAGCAGGCCGCCGACCGGGTGGGAAAATCCCGTCCCGCCATCGCAAACGCCCTCAGACTGCTGGCACTGCCGGAGGAAGTCAGAAGCATGGTCATTCAGGGAAGCCTGTCCGCAGGTCACGCCAGAGCGGTGCTTTCCCTTCCCACGCAGCGGCTTCAGATGGCCGCCGCCCAGAAAATCATCGCTTTACGCCTGTCCGTCCGTCAGGCGGAGGCCATGTGCAAGCGCATGGCTGTGGAAGAACCGAAAAAACCGGAAAAGCAGCCCCTGACGGTGGATTATGTGGGCGAGTGTGAGAAAGCTCTGACCAGGCAGCTTGGTCGCAAGGTAAAAATCGTCAACGGCAAACGCAAGGGACGTTTTGAACTGGAATATTACGGAGAGGACGACCTGCAGTGTTTGTATGAAGCCCTGCTGGCAGTTCGCTATACGGAGGGCAAAAATGTCTGAAAACAATATCAAACAGCCGGAGGAGGTCATCGCTCCCAAGAAAAGAAAGGCTCTGGTTGAATATTTAGGCATTCTTTTTGCGGTGGCCTTTCTTCTGGTTGCGGTTTCCCTGCTGGTAAAGGTCAACTCCATGCAGGAGGATCTGGATGCGGCCACCAGCGGCGCACGGGAAAACATTGCCGCTATGGAAGGTCAGTTGGAAAGCGTCTGTCAGGAAAATCAGGAGCTGGAAAAAGCGCTGGAGCGAAGCGAAAAGGCAGGAGAGCTTCTGGCGCTGGCGCAGGACGCCTATTACCGGAAGGACTCTGTGACCTTCCACGGCTGTATGGCGGAGCTGGAAGGCTATGCGGATATTCTCCCCGGAGCAGCCGCGGAATTATACGCCGATTTGGCGGAACATCTTCAATAAGGTGAGGTAAGAAAAATGATTGATATAAAACGGATCAAGGATGACCCTCAGGGGGTAAAGGCCGGCCTGAGAGCAAAGGAAGTGGACTGCGACGAGCAGGTTGACCGGATTTTGGAGCTGGACAGCCAGCGCCGCGCTCTGATTCTGGAAACGGAAACCAGCAAGGCAGAGCAAAACAAGGTCTCCAAGGAAATTCCCATGCGGAAAAAGGCCGGGGAGGACGTGGCTCCCATTTTCAAGCGCATGGGGGAATTGAAGGCGAAAATTGCCGAAAATGACAGGAAACTCACGGATGTTGAGGCAGAATATCGGACTTTGATGCTCTCCCTGCCCAATCTCCCCGACCCGGATCTGAAGCCCGGCGGCAAGGAGAACAACGAGCCTCTGCGCTACTTCGGCGAGCCGCACAGGTTTGATTTTGAGCCGAAGCACCATGTGGACCTCTGCACCGATCTGGGACTGATCGACTATGAGCGGGGCGCCAAGATCGCAGGCTCCGGCTTCTGGATTTATCGGGGCATGGGCGCCCGTCTGGAATGGGCGCTGCTGAACTACTTCATGGACTGCCATCTCCGGGACGGCTATGAAATGGTCATCCTGCCCCATATGCTGGAGTACCAGTGCGGCGAAACCGCGGGCCAGTTCCCCAAGTTTGCCGACGAGGTATATAAGATCGAAAATCCCACCGACGACCGGATGCACTTCATGCTCCCCACTGCGGAGACGGCTTTGGCCTCCCTCCATCGCAATGAGATTCTCACCGAGGCGGATCTCCCCCACAAGCTCTTTGCCTATACCCCCTGCTTCCGCAGAGAGGCCGGTTCCCACCGGGCAGACGAGCGGGGTATGGTTCGGGGCCATCAGTTCAATAAGATTGAAATGTTCCAGTATACCCTGCCCGAAAAATCTGACGAGGCCTTTGAAGAGCTGGTTCACAAGGCAGAGGAGCTGGTGAAGGGTCTGGGCTTCCACTTCCGCACGGTCAAGCTGGCGGCTGGGGACTGTTCCGCTTCCATGGCAAGAACCTACGACATCGAAATTCAGATTCCCTCCATGAACGGCTACAAGGAGGTTTCCTCCGTTTCCAACGCCAGAGATTATCAGGCCCGCCGGGGCAATATCCGCTTCCGTCGGGAAGCCACCGGCAAAACGGAGTTCGTTCATACCCTCAACGGCTCCGGCCTTGCCACCTCCCGGATTTTCCCCGCAATGGTGGAACAGAATCAGCGTGCTGACGGCTCCATCGTGGTTCCCGAGGTTCTGCGGAAGTATCTGGGCGGCCTGGAAGTCATTGAAAAATAATTTACGAAAGGAGAACCACCAATGGCAAAAAAGAAGGGTTTCATCAAAGAATTCAAAGAATTCGCTCTGAAGGGTAACATGTTCGACATGGCTACCGGCGTGATCATCGGCGCTGTCTTCAAGGATCTGGTCACTTCCTTCACGGACAACATCATCATGCCCATCGTCTCCATCTTCACCGGCACCATCGACTTCAGCTCCTGGAAAATCGCCCTGCCCTCTCTCTTTGGAGACAAGATCAACCCGGAAACCGGTGAGGTCATCACCAACTATCTGAATTTCGGCACATTTTTGTCCTCCGTGATCAGTTTCGTGATCCTGGCCTTTGTCATCTTTATGATGGTCAAGGGGATGAATAAGCTGCGGGAATTCGCCTCGAAAAAGGAAGAAGAGAAGCCCGCCGCTCCTCCCGAGCCTTCCAACGAAGAGAAGCTGCTGACCGAAATCCGCGATCTGCTGAAGAACAAGTAATTCCGGGATTATTGCCGCAAAACGGTAACTGCAGCCGTTTTGCGGTTTTTTTGTTTAGCAAATTTTGGAAATTAAATGGAAAAAGTAGAACCCTGTCTAATTTGGTCATTTTGTATAGTTTTGTCGAATACTGTCGAACTATATTTGTATATTTTTTCTTAAATTTCCTTGCAAAACCTCGAACGGTATGCTAAATTAAAGCTACCGTTTTTGCAATGCGGAGTTCGGGGAAACGTGAATGCTCTGTTTCCCCAAGGAGGAGGAATGAAGTAAATGGAAAAAATGTATCGTGTCCTGCTTGTCAACAGCAGCGAGGATTTCACCAATATGCTCGCTGCCACCCTCAAGCAGTCCGACCGGTACGCTGTGGTGGGAACGGCCAATGACGGCATCCGTGGCATTGACCTGCTCAAGGAGGTCAAGCCGGAATTCCTGGTGGTGGATATGATGCTCCCCCAGGCTGACGGTATCGCCGTCCTGAAGGCTGCCAATGCACTGGATAACAAGCCCATGCTGTTGGTGCTTGCGGATTTTATGACGGAATTTGTTTCCAATCTGCTGGTATCTCTTGGAGTGCAGTATGTGCTGTTGAAGCCCTGTACGTCCCGTTCCGTCCTGGAACGTCTGGATGAAATGCGGGATTCTCTGGTGCCCCGCAGTCCGTATACCCGTACAAGGGAGGCAAATGTGGAGGCTATGGTAACATCCATGATCCATGAGATCGGTGTACCGGCTCACATTAAAGGGTATCAGTATCTGCGGGAGGCCATCATCATAGCGGTGAACGACATGGAGGTCATCAACGCCATCACCAAGGTTCTCTACCCACAGGTAGCAAAGACCTTCGCCACCACACCGTCCAGAGTGGAGAGGGCCATCCGTCATGCCATTGAGGTTGCATGGGATCGGGGAGATCTGGAGACCCTGCAGCGGTTCTTTGGCTATACCGTGTCCAACACCAAGGGCAAGCCCACCAATTCGGAGTTTATCGCCCTGATTGCGGACAAGCTCCAGCTGCAGCTCAAGCGCATGGAGCCAATGGCAATTTGAAAAATGGAAGGAACAAAAGCCGGAAGGGTTCGTCCTTCCGGCTTTTCCACTTCGTTCCACCAGCGTAGGAACGGATAAGAAATGTCATTTGCGCCGCACCCTTGCCTCCCTCTGAGGAAAGAGACAGGAGTGCGTCAAAGAATTGAAAATGGTGTCAATCTAAACTTACCCTTCCAGAGTTTCTGACAGCACCAGGCCGGGATTGCGGCGAACGGTGAAATCAATGGCCCAGAAGCTGGAGAAGACCAGCAGCTTGTGTCCCCGGTAATCCTCCAACAGCTCTGCGTCTGAGGACAAATTCAAGTCCTTCTCCTCCACGGGAGAGGTCTGAATAAACCGGAGAACCTCATAGGGCAGATTCTCCATCCGCAGCTCCACCCCGTACTCCGACAGCATCCGATAGCGGAACACGTCAAACTGCAGGGTGCCCACAACGCCCACGATCACTTCCTCCATGCCGGTGTTCGGCACTTTAAAGATCTGAATGGCGCCTTCCTGGGCGATCTGCTCCGTACCCTTGACAAACTGCTTGCGCTTCATGGTATCCTTGGGGCTGACCCGGCAGAAATGCTCGGGAGCGAAGGTGGGAATCCCGGCAAACCTGAACTTTTTCCCGGGCACACAGATGGTATCGCCGATGGAGAAAATGCCGGGATCAAACACGCCGATGATATCGCCGGCATAGGCCTCGTCGATGATTTCCCGTTCCTGAGCCATGAGCTGCTGGGGCTGGCTCAGGCGCATTTTTTTGTTGCCCTGCACGTGGAAAACCTCCGCTTCCCGCTCATATTTGCCGGAGCAAATCCGCATGAACGCCAGACGGTCACGATGGGCTTTGTTCATATTTGCCTGAATTTTAAAGACAAAGGCAGAAAAATCCGGGCTGAAAGTATCAATTTCTCCGCAGTCTGCCACACGAGCCAGAGGCGGCGGCGTCATCCGCAAAAATGCCTCCAAAAAAGGCTCCACGCCGAAATTGGTCAAAGCGGAACCGAAGAAAACCGGACTCAGTTCGCCTCTGCGAACCTCTTCCATGTCAAATTCCCGGCCGGCGCCCAGAAGCTCCACGTCGTCCTTTAGCTGTTCCCAACGGGCATTGCCGATGTGGTCGGCAACCGCGGGATCGTCCAGAGCAATTTCCAGCTTGTCCGCCCGGTTTTTCCCGGAAATGCCGGAGAAAAAGTTGATCTGACTCTTCTGCCGGTCGTACACGCCCTGAAATTCCTTGCCGCAGCCAATGGGCCAGTTCACCGCATAGGTTTCAATGCCCAGCTCCCGTTCCAGCTCGTCCAGCAGGTCAAAGGGGTCCTTGGCCTCTCTGTCCATCTTGTTGATAAAGGTAAAAATGGGGATATGGCGCATGGCGCAGACCTTGAACAGCTTCCGGGTCTGGGCCTCCACGCCCTTGCTGCCGTCGATGACCATGACCGCGGAGTCCGCAGCCATCAGGGTGCGGTAGGTGTCCTCGGAAAAGTCCTGATGTCCCGGCGTATCCAGAATGTTGATGCAGTAGCCCTCGTACTGAAACTGCATGACAGATGACGTGACAGAAATGCCTCTCTGCTTTTCGATCTCCATCCAGTCGGAAACCGCCGCGCGGGCATTTTTCTTGCCCTTGACCGCGCCGGCCTGGGCAATGGCCCCGCCGTAGAGGAGAAATTTCTCGGTTAAGGTGGTTTTGCCGGCGTCCGGATGGG
>JAEDOJ010000046.1 GCA_016302015.1 Oscillospiraceae bacterium
GGGTGGTTTCTCCGTCAAAAACGCAGGCAGAGGCCTCCACCCCGTGGGCGGCGTTGGCGCAAAGCTCAATTTCCGACAGTTCGATGCGGTGACCCATATACTTGATTTGGGTGTCCTTTCTGCCGGCAAAGAGCAGAAGCCCGTCCTTCCACAGACCCAGATCGCCGGTGCGGTACATAAACTCCCGGTAGCTGGGGTTCAGGGGATTTTGGGTAAAGGCCGCGGCGGAAAGGGCCGGACGGTTGTAATACCCCCGGGCGAGGCAGGTTCCGGTGACGCAGATTTCTCCGATTTTTCCGTCCTCCGTGACGGGAGCGTCCCCGTCCAGCAGGAAGACGTCGCAGTTGGCGAAGGGCTTCCCGATGGGAACCTCCTCCAGAACCTCGTCGGCGCTTTGGATGATGTGATAGGTGCAGTTGCAGGTGATCTCCGTGGGGCCGTAGAGGTTGACGAACCGGGCCTCCGGGAGGGTCTGCATCCAGTATTGCAGGGTTTTGGGGGGCATGACCTCCCCGGAGAACATGACGTTTTTCAGATACAGGGGACGGATGGCTTTGAAGGCGTTGAGCCTTGCCATGATCTTCAGGGCGGGAACCGCCCAGATGATCGTATCCACAGACCGCTCATTCAGGCGGTCAATGAGGAGCTTGGGGAAGGAAAACAGCTTTTTTTCCAGAATCTGGAGGGTGCCGCCGGTTTTCAGGGAGAGGAAAATATCCTTGACGGACACGTCAAAATCAAAGGGCGCCTGATTTCCCCAGACGGAGCCGTCCTGGAAGTCGAAGGCGAGACAGAACTGCTCCGCCATATCGATCACGGAGCGGTGACAGACGGAAACGCCCTTTGGCTCGCCGGTGGAGCCGGAGGTGAAGATGACGTAGAGAAGATCCGTGTCCTTCCGCTGTTTCCACCGGGGGGCAGGCTGGGCGGCTTGGGAGAGAAGCTCCTCCCGGACAAAGATCGGAAGCTCCGGGAAAAGCGCCGGATCAACGGCGTCCCGGGAGGCGATGACCGCCGCGGGCTTCAGGGTGTCCACCATGCTCCGGATTCGGAGGGCAGGAAGGGCGGGGTCTATGGGCACATAGAAATTGCCGCTGTAAAGGATGGCGAAAAAGGCCAGCAGATCGGAGACATCGTGGCGGAGCAGAACGCAGACCGGCCGGTTTTCCGCCGGAAGGCGGGAGGACAGCGCCGACCCCATCCCGCAGACCTGCGACCAGACCTGCCCGTAGGTCAGGCTCGTGTTGGCGTCGGCCCAGCAGACCCGCTCCGGCACCCGGCTTGCGGAGGCCTCCAGATAGGAAAGAACATTGAGTATCATAAAAACCACCTGATATGATGAAAGAACCAAATTCGTAAAAAGCATAGCATATTTCGCCTGTTTTTTCAACCTGTAATAGGTTTGGGACGGGAGTTATTTTTTGGCCGTGATGTTGAAAAACTGTGAATTTTACGGTATAATACAGACAATTCTGAAATTTTGCGGGGTTCCCCCTCAGGAGGGCATATGAAAATCACATCCATTTTTCGCTCGAAGCGCTTTTCTCTGGCGGCGGGCGGACTGCAATGGCTGGCCACCTTTTTTCTGGAGCGGCGGGTTTTTGAGGTTCCGCCCACGGAGGATCTGCTGAACTATATCCCCTGTAAGCTGTTGGCGCTGTTGGCGCTGGTGGCCTTTTGGGAGCTGATCCGTCAGGCTCTGCTGTCCCCGGAGCGGCGGGAAAGCCCCCTGCGCCAGTATCTGCTCTATGCTCTGCCCTGCCTTGGGGTCACGGCGGTGTGGCTGGTGTGCAACCATCCCTTTGTCCTCACCGGCGACGAGCTGAATCTTTACCGGAGAGCCGTCCGTCTGGACAGCTTTGCCTACTGGTTTAACTACCCCTCCGGCTGGTACTGGATCACCTCCCTGATGATTTTACCCCATCCTATGGGGCCGGTGGTGATCAAGGTCTTCCTCCAGTCCCTCACGGCGGGGTACTGCGTTGCCCGCCAGAGCCGGATCACCGGGAAGTCCACGGGCTGGCTGATCTACCTGCTGTTCTGCATTCCCTTTGTGCTGGATCAGGGCATTTCCGCCCACCGGCTTCCCATCTACGGCCTGCTCTACCTGTTTTTTGCCGCCAAGCTCCTGTACGACCGTCTGGAACGGAAGCCTCTGACCCTGAAAACCCTGATTCTGCTCAGCGCGGTTGCGGGTCTGCTGGCAATCTGGCGGTCTGAGGGAATTTATATGCTTCCGCTGGGCGGCATCCTCCTGTTCACCGCCTACCGGCTGAAGTGGGGGAAACCCCTTCTGAAGCCCGCTTTGATCTACCTGCTGATTCTGGCGCTGATCGCCCTGCCCCAGCTTCGGGAGTATCAGAATTCTCAGGCGGGGGTCTCCCTGCGGACGGAGCCGCTGTGCGGTTATGCGCTGTGCAATATGTTCCGCAACGGTCTGACGGAGGACATGGTTTCCGAGGAGCGGGAGGACATCGAGGGCTACCTGAAGCTGTCCACCGTGGCAGAGTATAACGAGACCTACGGCGACCTGAACTACAAAAGCGCTCTCATCATGGAGGGCACGGAGGAGGCGGACTATGCGGCCCGGGCTGCCTTCTGCAGCGCCGTCAAGGGCGTGGCCCTTCGCCATCCGCTGATCTATCTTCGCTCCCAGTGGAACGCCTGGCGGTACGTCTCCTCCCAGTATCCCCTGGACTTCTCTCAGGGCTTCTTCCAGTCCCTCCGGCTGATGACCTATCGGGTCTGGCTGCCCTGCGCGCTGGTGCTTCTGACCTGTGTGCTGGCTCTGCTCCGGAGGAAATGGCTGGTGTTCTGGCTGTCCGGCGGCGCCCTTGCCAACTGGGTGATTGTCTTTTTGCTGATGCCCGCGGCCTACCCCAAATATTTCTATGTGGACTATCTGCTGGGATACTTCTTTGCCCTTGCGGGTCTGTGCTTCCTTGTGAGGAGAGGACGACATGAGAAGGCTGCTTAAAAAATTTCTGCAATTTATGCTGGTCTCCGGGGTGGGCTGGGTGCTGGACTTTGGGATTTTTACCCTCCTGACCACCACGCTGCCCATCGTAATTTCCAACTATATCAGCTCTCTGGCGGCGGTGACCTTTGTGTTCTTCGTTTCCACATGGAAAATTCTGGGAAATAAGACGGACGGACACAGCCGGCAGGTGAAATATCTGGTCTATGTGGTCTATCAGCTTTTGCTGATCACCGGGGTGTCCTTCCTTGCCCAGTGGCTTCATGGCCTGCTGGAGGGGTGGACGGCGCTCTCCGCCCTGCCTCTGCTGGGGGAACATACCAAGCTGGTGGCAAAAATCCTGATCACGCCCCTTACAATGGTCTGTAATTTCTTTGTATTGCGGCAGATTTCCGAAAGATGGTAAGTAAAATGAAAAAAATATTGCTGTTTATTCCCATGTATCGCTGCGAAAAGCAAATTCCCCGGGTTATTGAGAAAATCCGGGGGCTGGGGGAGGATCAGAAGCTGTTTTCTCAGGTTCTGATCGTGGACAACCGCAGCCCGGACGGCAGCGTGGAGGCGGCGGCGGAGGCGATCCGCACCCTTTCCATTCCCGCCAGGGTGGTGCGGAACCGGGAGAATTACAGTCTCGGCGGCTCCCATAAGGTTGCCTTCAACTATGCGCTGGAGGAGGGCTTTGACGCCGTGGTGGTGCTCCACGGCGACGATCAGGGGGATATTGCCGATCTGGTTCCCTACCTGAAGGACGGCTCCTGCCATGGGTATGATTCCTTCCTTGGCTCCCGGTTCTCCAAAGGCTCCCGGCTGTACCACTACGGACGGTTCCGGATTTTCGGGAATCACGTGTTCAACGGCCTGTTTTCCCTCTTCACCGGGCGGCGGGTCAAGGATCTGGGCGCGGGACTGAACTACTACCGGACAGACTATCTGGCCTCCCGGTTCTACCTGCCCTTCCCCAACGATCTGTCCTTTAACGTGTTTCTGCTCCTCTACGGGATTTATGCAAAATCCAACTTTGCCTTCTTCCCCCTGTCCTGGCGGGAGGAGGATCAGGTGAGCAATGCCCGGGTGTTCAAGCAGACCAAACGGATGCTGGGGCTGCTGCTGCGCTATACCTTCCGCCGCAAAACCGTATTTGCCCAAAAGGAGACCGAATTCAGCCGGATGGACTACCGGTTTGATGTGGCGGCGGAGAACAGGACGGAGATGGACTATGGAAAATGAATTACATCTGATTTTGCCCATGGCGGGGGCGGGAACCCGGTTTTTCAATCAGGGCTACGACTGTCCCAAGCCCCTGATTCCCCTGCATGGGAAGCCCTTTTTCTACTGGGCGGCCAAGAGCGTCCACGGGAAGGTGCCGCTGGCTCTTTTGCGATTTGTCGTGTTGAAGGAACACGTGGAGCGCTTCGCCATTGACCGGGCGATCCGGGACTGCTTCCCGGAGGCGGATATTGTGGTTCTGGATCATGTCCTTCCCGGGGCGGTGCTGACCTGCATGGCGGGGGTGGAGGATTTGCCCCCGGAGGCGCCCGTCCTGTTCAACGATTGCGACCATCTGTTCCGCTGCGCCGCCCTTGCCGACCTGTGCAGCCAGCCCCGGCAGACCCGGCCGGAGGGTGTTTTGCTGACCTTCCCCTCTCAGGAGCCAAAGTTCAGCTATCTGGCTTACGACAGCGCCGGACGGGTCACCCGCACGGTGGAAAAACAGGTGATCAGCGGAGACGCCATCTGCGGCGCCTACTATTTTGACCGGGCAGACCTGTTCAAGCAGGCCGCACAGGGCTATCTGAAAAACTGTCAGTACAGCGAATTTTTCATGAGCGGGGTCTATAACGAGCTGATCGCCCGGGGCGGAGAGGTTCGGGGTCTGGCCACCGACCTGCATATTTCCTTCGGCACCCCGGAGGAATACGCTCAGGCCCGGGAGGACGGCCGTTTTGAGGAGCTGATGGAATGACCGCTGTGTATTTTCTCTGCGCCGTGGTGACGCTGACCCTCGGCCATACCTTCAAGGGTCTGCGGTGGAAGCGCTTTGTGGGCGTCTATGAAAGCACCCCTCTGCCCACCCTGCTGGGCAGCCTTGCCGCCGGATATCTGGTGAATTTTTATCTGCCTCTGCATTTAGGCGACCTTCTGCGGGTGGGGCTGTCCGGGCGGAAAATGCGTAACGGCTTCGGCTACGCCATGGCCACCATCATTGTGGATCGGTGTCTGGATCTGGTCTGCGTGGCGATTCTGTTTCTCCTCATCGGCGGGATCACAAAATCCGCCGCCTGCCTGAGCGCCCTGGTCTTCTATGCCGTCGTGACGGCGGTGGTGCTGGGGGGGCTGGCGCTGATGGGAAGCTGCAGCGGGCTGTTTAAAAAAGCGGCGCTGTTTGTGGCGTCCCTGTTCAACGAACGGATTAAATTCCGGGTGCTGATGTTCCTCTGGTCCCTGATCGTTTCCTTCAAGGATTTGATTCGGAAAATCGACCTGAAGCGGCTGCTGCTGGATACCGCCGCCATGTGGCTGGCCTATCTGGCCTCCTATTGGTTTCTTGCCGCCATGCTGCGCCGGCAGGGCGTTGCCGTGGGCTTTCCGGATATCTTTTACATGATGTTCCACACGGGAGCGCTGCTGAAGTCCACCTTCGCCGTAACCAGCGGCACCTTCGGCCTGATCCCGGAGCTTTTCATGTGCGGGTATATTCTGATTCCTCTGCCCACGCTTCTTGGGCTTTCTCTGCTGCTTCGGAAGAAAACCGGAGGAGCGGCGCCCATGCGTCTGCTGCCCCAGCTGGAGCCTGTGGAGCAGATGCAGTTTCTCCATGCCTATTTTGAGGGGAAAAACCGGGAGTCTCTCCAGGAATTTCTCTCCATGAATCAGGATGTGAGCATCCTCCGGGACTGCTCCGCCGGTTCCGACGCCACCACCATGCTGTGCCTTTCCCCTCAGGGGACGGTCTACCGAAAATATGCCTTCGGCGCGGGCCCCGCCCAAAAGCTCAGCGAGCAGGTGCAGTGGCTTCAGGAGCAGAAGGAGGATCTGCCTCTGCCGGAGATCTGCCAGGTGCGGGAGGGACGGTATTCCTTCAGTTATGATATGCTCTGCCGAAGCTCGGCGGTGGGGCTGTTTGAGTACATCTACAGCAAGCCCGTGGAGCAGAGCTGGGCGCTGCTTCAATCGGTTCTGGAGCTGCTGGATACCAAGCTGTACAGCAAGGCCACCGGAGAGATCACCCCGGAAGAAATTTCCAATTATATTTCCGAGAAGGTGACAAAAAACCTGCAATTGATCTGCGCCAACCGCCAGCTTCACAGCCTGACCCAGAAGGAGACCCTGATCATCAACGGCCTTCCCTACCGGGGACTGCCGGTGCTTCAGACCATGCTGGAGCCGGAGCATCTGCGGGGGATTTTCTCCGGGGATCGGTATGCGGTGGTGCACGGGGATCTGACGGTGGAAAATATCGTCTGCAATCCGGCGGAGGACACCTGTTATCTCATCGATCCCAATCCCGGCAACCCGGTGAAAACCCCGGGGATCGATTACGCAAAGCTGCTCCAGTCCCTCCATGGGGGCTATGAATTTCTGGGAATTTCCAGAGCCCCCGCCGTGGAGGAAAATGAGATTCATTTTCTCCTGCCGGACTCGGATCGCTACCGGGAGCTGTATCACTGCTTCCACCGCTGGATGACGGAGCGGCTGTCCCCGGAGGAGGTGCGGAGCGTGTATTATCACGAAATTGTCCATTGGCTCCGGCTGCTTCCCTATAAGCTGCGGAAAAACGAGAAAACCGCCGTCCAGTATTTTGCGGCGATGATTGCCGTGATGAATGACATCTATGAACGCTATGAGGAGCCTGGGAAATGAAAGAAAACCTTGCGATTTTTGATTTTGACGGCACGTTATATGATACCGTTCCCGGGAATCATGCCGCCTACGCCTGTGCGCTGGCGCCCTGGGGGGTGGAGCTCACTCTGGAGTATTTTGCCCGGCACTGCAACGGCCGCTACTACAAGGACTTCCTCCCCGACCTGCTGGGCGGGAACGACCGGGAAAAAATGGAAGCGATTCACCGGGCAAAAGTCCAATGTTATCCGAATTTTTACGGAAAAGTCAGGGAAAATACACAACTTTTCTCCATCCTGAAGGAGCTGTCCAAAACCTATCATATTGCTCTGGTCTCCACCGCCGCAAAACAGAGCGTTCTGGGGATTCTGGAGCTGTTTCACCGGAAGGAGGACTTTGAGCTGATCCTGACGCAGGAGGCTGTGCCCCGGAAGAAGCCCGCTCCCGACGGCTTTCTCATGGCCATGGAGCATTTTCAGGTGCCGCCGGAGCGGACGGTGATCTTTGAGGACTCCCCGGAGGGGGAAGCCGCCGCAAAAGCCGCCGGAGCGGCCTGCCTGCTGGTGAGAAATTTTTCCGACATGGAGCGACAGACTCTTTGATGGAACCTGTTTCGACCCGAACCGTCAAATAACCAAAGACTGTGATCCGGGAGGTGTTTTTCATGAGAATTGTTGAGAAAATTCGTCCGTTTTTTTCCAGGGCGGCCCAGACCCTGAAGACCATGTGGGGCAGACTTGCGCTCCTGTCCGCTGGGGTTCTGATCCTTGTGGTTTGCCTGTTTGCTTTTTCCGGGAGTCACGAGGGGATGCTGCGGATTCCCTTTGACGCCGCCTATCCCATCGGCAAGGACTGCGACGATATGGCAGCGGAGCTGGAAAAGGCGGGCTTCACCCAGATCAAGGTGAAGGACGATTACACCGGCTGGGAGCAGGGAAACTCCGTGCTGAAGCTGGCGGTGAACAACTCCGAAAAATTCAGCAGAGGGGACTATGTGGACAAGGACGTGACGGTTCTCATCACCCGCAGCAGTCCGGAGCGGCTGGATGCCTCCGCCTTTCTGGGGGATTGGCAGGAGGCGGATCATGAGACCGTGGTGGAGCGGCTGAAGGCCGCCGGGTTTACCAATATCACCTTACAGGAGGTTGAAACCCGGCAGAAGGAGGAAAACCGCCGGATTTCCCGCCTGGAATTGAACCGGATTACCTATGCCAACGGCCATTGCTGCATCCCCATGGACGCACCCATTGAGATCGCCTACTACGGCCTGAAAATCCGCATCGGCAGCACCAACGAGACCTTCGCCGGCCGGGACTACCCGGAGGTGGTGAAGGAGCTGGAGGCGGCGGGCTTCACGGACATTGAGACGAAGGAGATCACCGACGGCTGGGCAAAGGGGAACACGGTGGTGAACGTCCGCATCAACGACCAGCGGCACTACAGCGGGGACGCCCTGTTTGAACCGGAGGCCAAAATTCTGGTGGAGTACAGCAGCAACGACCGGATCGACGCCACCGCCTGTCTGGCGCATTGGCAGGAGACCGGGTATCAGGAGGTAAAGACCCGGCTGGAGGAGGCTGGCTTTACCAATGTCACCGCCGAATATCTGGCCACCATGGAGCAGGAGGAAAATCAGGCGGTTCTCAGCGTGAAGCTGAACGACGCCGCCTACACGGAGGGTGCGTGTTATCTGCAAAAGGATACGCCCATTGCCCTCCAGTACGGTTCTCTGCGGATCGTGGTGGGGAAGGGAGCGTCCGCCTTTGTGGATCAGCAGTACAAGACGGTGGTGAAGGAGCTGCAAAGCAAGGGCTTTACCAACATTGTCCTGAAGCGGGCCAACGACCTGATCACCGGCTGGCTCACGGAGGAGGGCACGGTGAAGGAGATCACCATTGACAACTGCGAGGGCTTTACGGATACGGATTTGTTTTCCTATGACGCGCAGATCGTGATTGTCGTCCATACCTTTAAATATTGGGGCTGCAAGGAGATCACCGAAGTGGCCGAGTAGGGTTTGCACCAGCCGAAGCTGACTGAGGGAGAGAAAAAGCTGAAATTTCCGAACATTTTACATCAAAAAGC
>JAEDOJ010000047.1 GCA_016302015.1 Oscillospiraceae bacterium
CGCTGGGCTTCTGGGTCTGCCCCTCCAAGGCCAATTACCTGCTGTTCCAGGGGAGGGAAGACCTGCACCAACGGTTGCGGGAGCGGGGCATCGCCATTCGCGGCTGTCACAACTACCATGGCCTTGGCGTGGGATGGTATCGGATCGCGGTGCGGCTTCATGGGGAAAATGAACGCCTGATCCGGGCAATGAAAGAGGTGTGCGCATGGCAAAGAACATCATGATCCAGGGCACCATGTCCAATGCGGGCAAAAGCCTGCTGTGTGCCGGGCTGTGCCGCATTCTCAGGCAGGACGGCTATCGGGTGGCGCCCTTTAAGAGCCAGAACATGGCACTGAACTCCTTTATCACCAAAGACGGGGGCGAGATGGGCCGTGCCCAGGTGGTACAGGCGGAAGCTGCCGGAATTGAACCGGATGTGCGGATGAACCCCATTTTGCTGAAGCCCACCACCGATGTAGGCAGCCAGGTGATTGTGGCTGGGCAGGTTCAGGGCAATATGCGGGCCATGGAGTATTACCGCAGAAAGCGGGAATACATCCCCGCCATTCTGGAAGCGTACAACAGCCTGGCCTCCGAATATGACATTATCGTCATCGAAGGCGCGGGAAGCCCGGCGGAGATCAACCTGAAACAGGAAGACATTGTGAATATGGGTCTTGCCAGGCTGGTGGATGCCCCGGTGCTGCTGGTGGGAGATATTGACCGGGGCGGCGTGTTCGCCCAGCTTTATGGCACCGTCGCTCTGCTGGAGCCGGAGGAAAAAGCCCGGATCAAAGGAACCATCGTGAATAAGTTCCGTGGAGACCGGAAAATTCTGGAGCCGGGACTGCGGCTTCTGGAGGAGCTTTGCGGCGTGCCTGTGGCGGGAGTCATCCCCTATACCCACGTGGATATTGACGAGGAGGACAGCCTGAGTCAGCGCTTTGTCCGGGATACGACGAGAAAATTGGTGGATATTGGGGTAATTCGCCTGCCCAGAATTTCAAATTATACGGATTTCAGCCCCTTCGAGCGCTATCAGAACGTCTCTGTCCGGTATGTGTCCTCGGTAGGTGACCTGCATCAGCCGGATGTGATCTTCCTGCCGGGCACCAAGAGCACCATTGCCGATTTGCAGTGGCTTCGCCAGTCCGGCCTGGAGGCTGCGGTGAAGAAGGCTGCCGCCGCCGGAACGCTGGTGTTCGGTATTTGCGGCGGCTACCAGATGCTGGGCAGAAGCATTTCTGATCCCCGGCAGGTGGAAGCCGCCGGCGTCAGTGAAATCGCCGGTCTCGGCCTGCTGGAGCTGGACACGGTGTTTGAAGAGGAAAAGGTGCAGACGCAGACCTCCGGGGTGCTGTCTCAGGTGAAAGGTCTGCTGTCCGGCCTGAATGGCGCAGCCTATGCAGGCTATGAAATTCATATGGGTCGCAGCGGTGAAAAAAAAGCTGCCGTGACGGGCAACGGCAATGTCTATGGCAGCTATGTCCACGGTCTGTTCGACAGCCCGGAGATTACGAGGGGTATTTTGCAGGCGGTTTGCCGCCGGAAGGGCATCGACTTTTCCGCTCTGGACACCTTCGACCTGACGGACTACAAGGAACGGCAGTATGATCTGCTGGCAGACACCCTGCGTGGCGGACTGGACATGGAGCTGGTCTACCGGATTTTGAACAGGGAAGTTTAGAAATTTTACTTCAGAGGAATACACATGATTCAGATGATTGGCATTGATTATACCACGGCTGCGGTGGACACCCGGTCAATTTTCGCCTTCCGAAAAAGCGAATTGCCGGAGCTGATGAGACGGCTTCGGGAGAAGCTGGGGGCGACCGGGATGGTTTTGCTGTCCACCTGTAACCGTATGGAGGTGTGGGTCAGCAGCAGAAAACCCATTCCTGATATTCTGGAGGAGCTTTGCCAAATCAGAAGCCTGCGTTGGGAAAACTATCGGGACAGCTTCGTCTCCCGCTCCGGGGAGACGGCGGCAAAGCATCTGTTCCTGCTCACCGCCGGGTTAAAATCTGCCATCGTGGCGGAAGACCAGATTTTAAGTCAGGTGAAGGAAGCGGAAGAATTCGCAAGACTGAATAAGCTGATTGACAGCCCTCTGGAGGTTCTGTTCCGTTGTGCGGTCACGGCGGCCAAACGGGTGAAGACGGAGGTCGTCTTCCACCGGGGCAGCAATACGGCCATTGAAAAGGCAATCTGTCTGATTGAAAAAGAGTATTTTCCCCTCCGGGGGAAAGAGGCGATGGTGATCGGCAACGGCGAGTACGGACGGCTGGCGGCCTCCCGCCTGCTGGAAGCGGGGGCAAAGGTCACCGTGACCATTCGCCAGTATCACAGCGGAGAGGTACGGATTCCCGAGGGCGCCTCTGCCATTCTCTACGGCGACAAGTACCGGCTGTTCCCCCAATGCGATCTGGTGGTCAGCGCAACCAGCAGTCCCAATTATACTCTGTTCTATGATAAGGTTGCCCGGTGTCAAAATCAGAAGCAGAAGATTTTGATTGATCTGGCGGTTCCACGGGATATTGAGCCGGAAATCGGGAAGCTCCCCGGCTATGTGCTGTATGATATTGACGATTTCCAAAACGAATTGGGGCAGGAAAATCAGGAAGCATTTTTGCAGGCGGAGCATATTATCGAAGAGGCGCTGAACGAATTCCGGGTTTGGATCAGCTTTCGGGACGTGATTCCCATGATCAATTCCGTGAAGGAAGCGGCGGCCCGGGAAATAACCGCACGGCTGGAGCGTCCCTTGCAGAAGCTGGACGCCGATCAGAGGGAGAGCCTGAAAAAGAGCATCGAAGACGCCTCGTCCAAGGTGGTGGCCAATATTTTTTATGAGCTCCGGGATACCCTGGAGGAGGATGTGTTTCGAGCCTGCCTTCAGGCGGCGGCGAAACAGGGAGGAAAAGAATGAAGCAGGACAGAGGCTTTTTCCCATTGTTTCTGGATGTTCGTCGGAAGAATATTCTCTTTGTGGGCGGCGGAAGGATTGCGGAGAGACGGATTGGCGTCATGAGCAAATTTCAATGTCAAATTCAAGTGGTGTCTCCGGAGGTTACGGAGGAAATTCAAAAGCTTGCGGAGGCGGGAATCGTAGTTTGGCGGAAACAGCCCTTTGAGGAAAGCTGCTTGAATTGTGCGGATATTGTCCTGATCTGCACGGATCGCCCGGATTTGAATCATGAAATCTGGGAAAAATGCCGGGAACGGCGGATTTTGGCGAATAATTGCAGCAACCATGAGGAATGTGATTTTTACTTCCCCGGCATCGTGGTGAAGGATGAAATCACAGTCGGGGTAAACGCCGGGGGCAAGGCGCATAAAAAGGCGGCGAGCCTGCGGAAGGCCATAGGGGCGCTGTTGGAGGAGAGTGTGAATGAAGAAGAAACTGGTCATCGGTAGCCGTTCCAGCCAGCTTGCGGTGCGGCAAAGTGAGCTGGTTGTGGAATATCTCAATCGGATGCACCCGGAGCTGGAGGTTTCCCTGGTCACCATGAGCACCCGGGGAGATCGGATTCTGGACAGACGGCTGGATCAGATTGGCGGGAAGGGGCTGTTTGTTCAGGAACTGGAGGCCGCCATGCGGTCAGGAGAGACGGATTTTTCCGTACATAGCCTGAAGGATATGCCCATGGAACAGCCGGAGGATTTGCCCATTGTCTGCTACTCTGTCCGGGAGGACCCCAGAGATGTGCTGGTATTGCCTGAGGGAGCAACCGGGCTGGATTTTTCCAAGCCCATTGGAACCTCTTCTCCCAGAAGGGTTTTGCAGTTGAAAAAGCTGTTTCCTGAGGCAAGATTTGCAAGCATACGGGGTAATTTGCAGACCAGACTGCGGAAGCTGGACGAAGGCCAATTCGGTGCCATCGTTCTGGCGGCGGCGGGCATGAAGCGGTTGGGACTGGAAAAGCGGATCAGCCGGTATTTCACCGTGGAGGAGGTCATCCCCGCGGCGGGTCAGGCCATTCTGGCAATACAGGGGCGAAAAAACGGTGATAACGCCATCTTTGACGGCTTCACCAATCCTGCCGCCGCCGCGGAGGCAATCTGCGAGCGGGCATTTGTCAAAGCCCTGAACGGGGGTTGTTCTTCCCCCATTGCGGCTCATGCCATAGCAGAAGGTGAGGAAATTTTGCTGACAGGTTTCTATGTCCCTGAGGGGACGGAAAAGACATATACAGGAAAATTGCGGGGCAGTATTTCTCAGGCACGGGAGGTGGGCATTGCCCTTGCCCGGGAGCTGCTGGCGCAGGAAAGGAGGTCGCTGTGACAGGAAAGGTTTGGCTGGTGGGAGCAGGCCCCGGAGACGAGGGACTGCTGACCAGAAAAGGCTATGAGGTACTGAAAAAAGCGGAGGTTGTCGTCTATGACAGCCTGATTTCTCCGGGAATTCTCGCCCTGATCCCCGAAAACGCAAGGAAAATCCATGGGGGAAAGCGGGCAGGCAACCATACCCTGTCTCAGGAGCAGATCAATCAGGTTCTGTTGGAGGAAGCACAGGCGGGGTATCGTGTGGTGCGGTTAAAGGGCGGCGATCCCTTCCTCTTCGGACGGGGCGGGGAGGAATTGGAGCTGTTAAAGCTCCATCAGATTCCCTATGAGATTGTCCCCGGCGTGACCTCTGCCATCTCCGTTCCCGCCTACAACGGCATTCCCGTGACCCATCGGGACTATGCCTCTTCCATCCATATTATCACCGGGCAAAAACGCCTTGGAGAAGCCCTGCATATTGATTTTGAAGCGCTGGTGCGTACCGGAGGAACGCTGGTATTCCTTATGGGGGTATCGGCCCTGGAGGACATCTGCGCCGGCCTGCTGGAAGCGGGAATGGAGGAAACCATGCCTGCCGCCATTTTGCAGGAGGGAACCACCGCAGGGCAGCGGCGGGTGGTTGCCACGGTGGCAGACCTGCCCCGGAAGGCAAAGGAGGCCGGGATCGGAACTCCCGGCATCATTGTGGTAGGGAAGGTTTGCGCTCTTGCGGAGGAATTTTTCTGGTGGGAAAAGCTGCCTCTGTCCGGGTATCAGGTTCTGGTCACCAGACCCAGAGAGCTGGTTTCCACCATGTCGGACAGACTGAGAGAGCTGGGCGCACAGGTGATCGAATTGCCCGCCATCCGCACGGAGCCGATTGGGAATAACGAAAGACTGCTGGAGGCGTTTCACCATCTGACAGAGTATCAGTGGCTTGCCTTCACCTCGCCTTCCGGGGTGCGGATTTTCTTTGAAGAAATGGGGAAGGCGGAAATTGACATCAGAAACCTCAGCGGCATCAAAATTGCCGCCTTGGGGGAGGGAACCCGCAAGGCGCTGAAGGGCTATGGCCTGATGGTGGATTTGATGCCTCAGTGCTATGACGGAAAATCTCTGGGAAGAGCCATTGCGGAGCGGGGACGGCCGGGAGAAAGAATTCTTCTGCCCAGAGCCGCAGCGGGAAATCAGGAAATACTGGAAGAACTAAATCAATTCGTGGTAGATGACATTCCCACCTATGAGACGGTTTCCTGCCGTCAGGAGACGGTGAATATTCCCCGGGCTGTTGCGGAAGGGAAAATCCACTGCGCCGCCTTTACCAGCAGCTCCGCCGTAAGATCCTTTGCGGCGGCGTATCCCGAGACGAATTTTTCAAAGCTCACCGCGGCCTGCATTGGCAGACAAACCTTTGAGACGGCGGCAGGCTATGGCATGAAATGCCATATGGCGGAGCAGGCGACCATAGAAAGCCTGCTTGCGCTGGTAATCGCCCTGAAAAAGAAAGGATAGAATGTGATGGATTTACTTCAAAGACCGAGACGATTGAGAGGAAATGAACAGCTTCGGGCCATGGTCTGTGAGACCAGAATGCACCCTTCCTCTTTGATTTACCCCATGTTTGTGGCGGAGAACGAAAAAACGAAGTCCGAGATTTCCGCCATGCCCGGTCAGTACCGCTACAGCCTTGACCTTCTGCCCGAAAAGCTGGAGGAGCTGGCAAGGGCCGGGGTAGGAAGTGTAATGCTCTTTGGAATCCCCGGCCACAAGGATGCGGTGGGTTCCGGGGCTTATGCTCAGGACGGCATTGTACAAAAAGCGCTGGAACGGGCAAAAAGGGCCTGTCCCGACCTGTATTACATCACCGATGTCTGTATGTGCGAGTACACCTCTCACGGACATTGCGGTGCGCTCTGTGGACATGAGGTGGACAACGACAAATCTCTGGAACTGCTGACCAAAACGGCTCTGAGCCATGCCCAGGCCGGTGCGGATATGGTTGCTCCCTCGGATATGATGGACGGCAGAATTCTTGCCATTCGTCAGACGCTGGACAAAAATGGCTTTTCCAATCTGCCCATCATGTCCTATGCGGTGAAGTATGCCTCCTCCTTCTACGGCCCCTTCCGGGAGGCGGCGGATTCCGCTCCCGCCTTCGGAGACCGGCGTTCCTACCAGATGGACGTTCACAACAGCCGGGAAGGAATCAAGGAAGCCTTGCTGGATGTGGAAGAGGGAGCGGATATTATCATGGTGAAGCCTGCCATGTCCTTTTTGGACATGGTGACAAGGGTTCGGGAGACGGTGAAGCTCCCTGTAGCGGCCTACAGCGTCAGCGGGGAATATGCCATGGTCAAAGCCGCCGCTGCCAGAGGGTGGATTGATGAAGATCGGATCGTGGGGGAGATGGCAGTCAGCGCCTTCCGTGCCGGCGCCCAGATTTATCTCTCCTATTATGCGGAAAAAATCGCGGGACTGATGAAGGACGGTAGGATATGAGTAACTCAGAGCTGTTCATGGCGCGGGCTGTGAAATGTATTCCCGGCGGGGTGAACTCCCCCGTCCGATCCTACAGCAATGTGGGCATGACGCCCAGATTCATTCAGAGAGCCGACGGCGCTTACGTGTATGACGCCGACGGAAAAGCGTATATTGACTATATCTGTTCCTGGGGGCCGATGATTTTAGGGCATAACCATCCTCAGGTGCGGGAAAGCGTGATCAAAGCCTCAATGGATGGGCTGAGCTTCGGTGCGGCCACGGAGCGGGAAGTGGAAATTGCGGAATTTATCTGTGAGCATATCCCCCACATCGACATGATTCGCATGGTCAACTCCGGCACCGAGGCGGTGATGAGCGCCGTTCGTGTTGCCAGAGGCTATACCGGCCGGGACAAGCTGGTGAAGTTTGCGGGAAATTACCACGGGCACAGCGACAGCCTGCTGGTGGATGCCGGTTCCGGCCTGATGACCGCAGGGGTTCCGGGCAGTGCGGGCGTGCCGGAGGGCTGTGCCAGGGACACGCTGACGGCGGTTTACAACGATCTGAACACCGTCAAGGAGCTGTTTCAGGCCAACCCCGGTCAGATTGCCGCAGTGATTGTGGAGCCTGTGGCCGCCAATATGGGCGTGGTTCTGCCGAAGGAAGGCTTCCTGAAGGGGCTGCGTCAGCTCTGTGACGAAAACGGGGCGGTACTGATCTTTGACGAGGTCATCACCGGCTTCCGTCTGGCCTTTGGGGGCGCCGCCCAGCGGTTTGACGTAATGCCCGATCTGGTCACCTATGGCAAGATCATCGGCGGCGGAATGCCTGTGGGCGCCTATGGAGGCAGGAGAGCGCTTATGGAGACGGTGGCTCCCGTGGGCAAGGTCTATCAGGCGGGGACGCTCAGCGGCAATCCCATTGCCATGGCCGCGGGCTTTACCCAGTTAAAACTGCTGTGGGAGCATCCGGAATATTATCGGCAACTGGAGGAAAAGGGACGGAAGCTCTTTGATGGTCTTTCTTCCATCCTTCGGGAAAAGGGACTGCCCTGTCCTGTGAACTATATCGGTTCTCTTGGCTGCCTGTTCTTCACGGAAAACCCGGTCACGGATTACGCCGGAGCAAAGCAGGCGGATACGGCGGCGTTCCGCAGATATTTTGCCTATATGCTGGAGCAGGGCATCCACCTGGCGCCCTCTCAGTTTGAGGCCATGTTTGTATCTCTGGCGCATGGAGACAGGGAGCTTGACCGCACCTTGGAGGCCATTCGGAAGTATTGTTTTTAACGGAGAAATCAATGAAAAAAGGTATATTATACGGGGTCAGCACCGGCCCCGGTGATCCTGAGCATATGACGCTGAAGGCATTGCGGTGTCTGGAACGGGTTCCTGTCATCGCCGCTCCCCGCACCAGAGGGAAAAATTCCCGGGCGCTGGAAACGGTCAAGGCCAATATGGATATTTCCGGGAAGGAAATTCTCTTTCTGGATTTTGCAATGAAAAAGGACGCGGACATTC
The DNA here is from genome assembly GCA_016302015.1 of Oscillospiraceae bacterium. Next base: position 8,250 of record JAEDOJ010000047.1, read on the forward strand.
TGGACACCACCCACCGCCGGCAGGCAGACGCCATCGAGGGCTATCTTGCCCAGGGCAAGGATGTTGCCATGCTGAATATCGGCGACGCCTCTCTGTTCGGCACCTTTTGCTATGTCCGGGAGCTGGTGGAGGCAGATGGCTATGCGTCAGTCACCATTGCGGGAGTGACCTCCTTCTGCGCCGTGGCGGCGGAATTGGGGCAGAGCCTGACCAATATGGGCGACCCGCTGGTGATCATTCCCGGCTCCTTTGACCGGGTGGAGGAGGAGCTGGATCGACCCGGCACCAAGGTGCTGATGAAGTCCGCCGGGGCATTGGGACGGGTGAAGCAGACGCTGATTGATAAGGGGCTGGCGGATTCTGCCTCAATGGTGGCGGACTGCGGCCTGCCCACGCAGAGAGTTTTCCGGGATATTCGGGACTCCTCCGATGACGAGGGGTATTTTGTGACCATTTTGGTGCAGGAGAAAAAATGATCGAATTAAAGGATCTGACGAAAAAATTTGACACCTTTACGGCGGTGGATCATCTGAATCTGACCATTGAAACCGGGGAATTTTTTGGCCTTTTGGGGCCGAACGGTGCGGGGAAAACCACAACCATCAGCATGATCTCCACGGTTTTGCTGACCAC